>JBAWAM010000322.1:0-13376 GCA_049589315.1 Myxococcaceae bacterium | reverse complement strand
GAGCACGCCCGGCCGCAGGTATGGGTAGACGGGGTGCGGGCCCCTTCCAGTCCTTGCGCAGGTCGCCCGACACGGAGTGCGAGGTGACCCGGGTCGCGGTGTCAGTGCGTCCAGGCGTCCGAATTCGCATGATTTGATCTGCGCAAGATCCCCCCCTAGCATCCGTCGGGTGAAGCACACTCGCACTGTTCTACTGGTGCACCCAGATCAGAACCAAAAGCGGCAGCTCTCTGAGTCACTTGTAAGCGCATATCGGCTTCTATCCACGGAATCGGCAGAAGGGGCGCGGGCGCTGCTCGCGAGCGATACCGTAGACGCAGTGGTCGCGCACGGCAGCGTTGGCGCGGCGTTTCTGGACGACATCGATCGCCATGCGCCGGGCGCGGTACGCGTCCTCCTCTCGAGCGGCGAGGGACTGGATTCGCTGATCGACGCGATGGGTGACGGGCATCGGTTCATCGCGCTTCCGGATTCGACGGATCCCTCGGTGCTGTTGCCGCAACTGGAGACGTTGCTCTTCCCGCGCGCCTCTCTGCGCCGAGCTCCCGAAGCGGAGCTCCACCTGGCGTACTCGCTTCAGGGGCACTCTCCGGCGCGCGCACCCGTGCTCGATGTCTCGAGCCGTGGCCTGGCCTTCGTCGCTGAGGCGAACGACGAGCTCGAGCATCTGCTGCCGGGCTCCAGGCTTCGCGGGCTCTCCGTCTGGAGGGGCGAAGTCCAGGTCATCACCGATGTCGAGGCGGTGGTCCGACACCTGATTCCGCTGGACGACCGCGGCACGTATCGGGTGGGCGTGGAGCTGGTGAGCGGCCACGAGCGCGACTCCGAGACTCCGTCGGAGCTGGTGCGGGATCCGGTCCGGATTTCGGCACTGCTCAAGCGCGCGCTCCACCGGGGTGTGCTCCAGCTCCACCCGGACGGTGCTCCAGAGCAGGTCGTCACCTTCCAGGGGGGAAGCGTCAACGCACACTCGGGAAGCGTGTCTCTCGCCGGCGCCACACCTCCCGGGTTGGAGGCCGGTGATGTCGTGCACGGCTCATTCGAGCTGGGCGGGTCGAGCTTCGCATTCGCCAGCGGCTGCGCCTCGGTCGCCAGTGACAGCATCACCCTCAAGGTGCCCCGATCGCTGCGCGCCTTTCGACGCCGGCAGTCGAGCCGTTTCCGTCCTCCGGAGGCCAGGCGGATCGAGGTCGAGCTCGAGTCCCCTTTCGGCAGGAACAGCGTCCGCCGGCAGGTACTGGACGTCAATGCCTCGGGGCTCGCATTCATGGTGGATCCCACCCGCGAGGTCTTCCCCGTAGGGACGCTGCTCGAGAACCTGGTCCTGCACTTCCCGGACGGCGCGCATGTGGAAGTACGGGGCCGCGTCCGCTCCCATTCGCCGAATGCACCGGCTGCGGGCGACGATCGCCGGCTCACGAAATGCGGAGTCGAGTTCGAAGGCATCTCGCTCGGACAGCGCGTGCGCATCGCGCACTCGATCCTCCACGCCGGACTTCCGGGAGTGGAGGATGCGTTCGGACTGCCCTTCGGGCGTATTTGGGACCTGCTCGAGGAGAGCGGATTCCTCTACCCAGAGAAGTTGAAGAAGCTCGAGCCGGTGTTGCCGGAGATCCAGAAGACCCTCTCGACTCTGCTCAGTCGGCCCAATCGCCTGTTCAAGACTTTCATCTACACCCAGGACCAGAGCATCCAGGGCCACCTTTCCACTTTCCGGGCGTATCGGAATACCTGGGTTGTCCAGCACCTCGCCACGCGGAGGGAGGGCCCCGGCCGTCTCGCTGCCGCCCGGATGCTGAATGTGGGGACCGTCGAGTATCTCGAGCAGATTCCAGAGATGGAGTGGCTCAAAATCTACTTGCGCCCGAACAACAAATACCCCGCGCGCGTCTTCGGCGGATTCGCGCGTCGCATTGCCGATTCCTCCATCTCGGACCTGAGGACGTACAGCTACCTGGTCGCGCGAGCTGAGCCGGGAGCGCCGATCGCGGATGGAAATCTGCAGATCCGATTGGGCGAGCCGTCGGATGCGGCAGCGATCGAGGCCTGGTTCGTGGCGCGGGGCCGAACGGTCGCGCTCCGTGCGGACGATCTCTGCCGAAGCGGGCTCTGGCTGCCGGAACTCGCCAAGGAGTACCGCGCGCTCGATCTTGTCCGTCGCCGCGAAGTCCTCATCGCGGAGCGCTCGGGCCGGAGGGTCGGGTTTGCGATCGCGGAGATCTCGTCGCCGGGTCTGAACTTCAGCGACCTGACGAACAGCTTCCGGATCCACCTCGAGGAGCCGGATCCCGCCGCGCGTCGTGCACTGGCCGCGAGCGCGAAGGCCCTGTACGCCGATCTCGGGCGCCAATACTGCATCGCGCTCGAGGAGGGGCCGGACCTCTCAGACTTCGAAGCGGTCGGGTTCCAGAAGTCCAAGGAGTACACGTGCTGGACCTGGAACCGCTCGCTGTTCCGCGCGTATCACGAATACATCCTGCGTCTTTATGACCGGACCGGGGGGAGGGCCCGCGCATGACGAACATG
Source organism: Myxococcaceae bacterium (assembly GCA_049589315.1). Lineage (GTDB taxonomy): Bacteria > Myxococcota > Myxococcia > Myxococcales > Myxococcaceae > JBAWAM01. The sequence continues at coordinate 10,850 of JBAWAM010000322.1, read as the reverse complement.
AGCGCCGCACGCACGCTGTACCTGATGGAGAGCGTCGCCGAGGCTGAACGGCTCGAGGCCAAGACGGACCGCGACGTGAGCCTGCGCCATCTGAAGCAGGTTGGGCTCGGACCGGGAATGCACGCGCTGGACGCTGGGGCCGGCACCGGCGCGGTGGCGAGGGCGATGTGCGAGCTGGTCGGGCGCGACGGCCAGGTGGTCGCGCTGGATGCATCGTCCGAGCGTTTGTCCTTCGGGTCGGCTGCGGCCACGGATCTGCCGAACCTGCGCTTCGTGGAGGGCGATCTCGAGGCACCCCCGCTCCCGGAGGCACAGTTCGACTTCATCTGGAGCCGGTTCGTCTTCGAGTACCTGCGTGATCCCGATCTGGTCTTGAAGCAACTGGTTCGGCTGGCCCGGCCCGGTGGGAAGGTGGTCGTCGGGGACCTCGACGGCAATGGCTTCTTCCATTATCCGTGTCCGCCCGAGGTGGAGGAGGGTCTCGCCCTCCTCGAGCCGTCCCTCGCCGGCCGCTTCGATCCATACGCGGGCCGAAAGCTCTACCACCGCTTCCGCAAGGCCGGTCTGCAGGACGTCCGCGTTCACGTGCTCCCGTACCATTTGTACGCGGGCCCTGCGGGGCCCGGGGACATGAAGAACTGGGAGCAGAAGTTCGTGATGCTCCGCCCGATTGGAATCAAGGCGCTCGGAGGCGAAGCGGCCTGGGACCGATTCGTCCAAGGCTATCTCGAGATGCTTCTGGATCCCGACGCGCTGACCTGGAGCGTTCTCTTCCTCGTCGAGGGCACTAAGATCCGTGGGAACAGCCGTGAATGATGACAGTCCGGAGCTCTCGTCCCGGATACTCAAATCGTTGGTGGTCTACTTCCGCTCGACCTACGGGCGCGAGAAGCTGGAGGAGACCCTCTCCAGCGCCGGCCTCGATCCGGGAATTCAGACCGTCCTCGAAAACGAGAGCACCTGGGTGTCATTCGAGATCGGCCAGCGGTTGATCGACGCGCTCACCGAGGCGTCAGGTGACCCGCAGTTTCCGCGCAAGGCCGGGCATATAACGATGTCCAGGGAGATCCTGGGCTTCTTCCACAGCGTTCTCAGAGCCTTCGGAAATCCGCGACTCTCCTATCGGAAGACCATCGTCGACCTGAGCCCCATGTACAATCGGGCCGGCAGGTTCGAGCTCCAGAAGCTGGGACGGAACCGGGTTCAATTCAGCTACCGAACCACGACCCCGGAACCCAACCGCCATTTCTGTGAGTACCGGCTGGGGCAGTTCGAATCCTTTCCGACCATCTGGAACCTACCACCGGCCCGCGCACGGGAGCTGTCATGTCAGGCACGGGGCGACAGCTGCTGCACCTATGAATTCGAGTGGGTCAACCGGACAGCCGGTGTCGGCACCCTGATTGGAGCAGCCGCAGGAGGACTGACAGGCGGCGTACTCCAGGCGGCCGGGTATCCGTGGTCCGACTGGATCCTCGTTCCCGTTGGCGCAGGGGCTGGGGGTATCATCGGCGCGTTGGTGGATGGCTGGTTGAAGATCCTCGAGCGGGACTCGCTCCTCAGACACCAGAACGAGGATCTCGTCCACTCGATACGCGAGCTCCAGCAGCGGCTCGGGGACATTGACCGTCTCAACCAGACGCTCGAGGGAAAGGTCGTCGACCGCACCCGAGAGCTGCAGGTCGCGTCAGACAAACTTCAGTCGGCTTTGGCCCGACAGGTGGAGGTCGATCGACACAAGACCCGGTTCTTCACCAACATCTCGCACGAGCTCCGCACGCCGCTGACCCTGATCCTTGCTCCGCTCGAAACGCGCCTGGCGGACCCGACCGTGCCGCCGCCGCTGAGAATGGACATCGAAACGGCGCACCGGAACGGGCTGACACTCCTGCGACGAATCAACGCGCTCCTGGATCTGTCACGCCTGGATGCCGGGAAGGAACGGCTGAAGCTCCAGGAGACGGACGTTTCCGAGCTGTTGCGCTCGCACGTCGAGGCCTCGCAGGGACTGGCCGAGAAACGCGGAATCCGGGTCGAGTTCTCGAGCGCAGCCGGCGTGCCCACCTTCCCGGTCGACCGCGACAAGATCGAGAAGGTCTTCCTCAACCTCCTTGCCAACGCGCTCAAATTCACGGGCCACTCCACCGACCGCGAAGCGCGTGTCGCCGTGCGTTGTGGGACCAGCGGTGCCCGCTTCTTCTTCTCTGTCGAAGACACCGGCACGGGGATTCCAGAGGAGCACCTCGAGCAGATCTTCGAACGGTTCCATCAGGTGGACTCCTCGACGACGCGAACGTACGAAGGAACGGGGATCGGGCTTTCGCTCGTGAAGGAGCTCCTGGACCTGCACCTGGGCAGCGTACGGGTCGAGAGCACAGTCGGACGTGGGTCGGTGTTCACCGTCGAGCTGCCGATGAGCCGTGACGCCTATCCGCCCGAGCGCCTGGAGCGGCGGCAGGAACGCGTGCCGGTGGCGGCGGATCGACGCAATGCCGAGGACATGTCCAGGCTGAAGGAGCTGATCCAGGACCCCTCGAGCCTGGCGCTCTCGGACTTGATCCCGCCCGAGGTCAGGGAAATTTCGTCCGCGGATCTCTCAAAGCCGCTCGTGCTCGTCGTCGATGACAACCGCGACATGCTCAACTTCCTCGCGGCGGCCCTCGCGGCGGACTATCGGGTGAAGACCGCGGAAGATGGGGAGCAGGCGTTCCGGGTCGCCCTCCAGGAACCCCCGGACATCATCCTGTCCGACATGATGATGCCGCGCCGCAACGGCCAGGAGCTGCTACGCGATCTGCGCGCGGACTCGCGCACTCGCCACATCCCGCTGATCCTGGTGACCGCGAAGGCGGACGTCCGTGCGAAGATCGAGGGGCTCGAGGAGGGCGCTGACGATTACCTCACCAAGCCCTTCTATTTCGCCGAGTTGAAGGCGCGCATCCGGTCTCTGCTGAACCAGCGGAGGCTCGAAGCGGAGCTGAAGAAGCAGAACGAGTTCCTCGAGAAGTTGAACTTCGATCTGGTGCTGTCGAAGAAGCAGGTGTTCGTTCAGACGATCGAAGCACTCGCATTCGCGGTCGAGGCGAAGGACCCGTACACCCACGGTCACTCCCGACGCGTGGCCCTCCTGACCGAGAACGTGGCCCGGCAGCTCGGCCTTTCGGAGCTGCAGGTCGAGCGGGCACGCATCGCTGCGGTGCTGCACGACATCGGGAAGCTTGGAATCCCCGAAGCGACGCTCCAGAAGCCCGGCCGGCTGACGGACGAGGAGCTCCAGGTGATTAAACTCCACCCTGTCCTCGGCTATCGCATCCTCGAAACCGTGACCGAGCTGAAGGACGTCGCCCGCTGCATCCTCCATCATCACGAGCGCTACGACGGATGCGGTTATCCCGACTGCAAGAGCTACTCGGAGATCCCGCTCGAGTCGCGGGTGATCGCGGTCTGCGACAGCTACGATGCCATGACCAGCGACCGCGTGTACCGGAAGGGGCTCGGGCACGAGGTCGCCATCTCGGAGATCGTGAAGTGGAGCGGGAAGCAGTTCGATCCGCAGTCCGTCGAGGCGTTCCTCGCCCTGTATGAGAAGACGAAGCCCGTCTTCCCGGAGTTCCCGTCCGTGCTGCGCGATCTCACCCCGCAGTTGATGCTCAAGAGCGAGCCCGGAGCAGTCTCCGCGCCCGCCCTCGTCAAGGGCGTCATGCCTCCTCGATAGGTCGGGCGCGGCGTGCCGCTCGCTACGGCATGCCGGCATCGACCGCGGGGGGCTCGCGAAACAGGAACGGATAGGACACCGTCACCACATCTTCGCTGGCAGGAGCCGGAAACCGCGCATCGGCAACCGCTTCAAGGAAGCAGCTCAGTGCCAACGGGTCCTCGATGGTCGATTCGAGTATCTCCCCCTCGTCCATGTGGCCACTGATGCCCTTGCCCCTGATCGTGAATTTCAACACGACCTTCTGTGGTGGGGGATAGCGGTCCATGATCTTCTCGTAGCACTCCCTCACCTGTGCCCTGACGCTGGCAATGGCCTCTCTGATCTGTTGTCTGGGGACGCCCTTACCCGGCGTTTTCTCGCCAGCGCTGCCCGTCTCGGAGGCGGGCGGCTGCAGCATCAATGCCGGTGTCGTGGTTCGGGCGAAGTCTGATTGGGCGTTCGTCGTGGGCGCCGTCGGGGACCGTGACGGGGCGATCGACGACGGAGGCGTCTGGCGGGGGCTCTGAGTCTCCGGAAGCGCACGCGCAACGGCGGGCGTCCTTTGCAGGTCGGGCGAGCCCGGAGAAGAGCGCGGCGGCTCCGATACATCGATCATCCACAAGCCCAGCCCGCAGAGCAGGATGAATATGGCGACGATGAAAGCAAGCGGGCGGTTGGACATGAATGGCTCCGGAGCGTACCCGACGCTGCGGCGACATCCACCCACCCCGCCACGTCGAGCGTCACAGCGAGCGCCGACGGATCCTGCCGCAAGCCAGGGCTGAGGAGCTTCCGCGGCTATTCGCCTTATCGTCGGGAGCTGTACCGTTTTCGTACAAGTTGGGGCCGCGCCTCTACACCCGGCGCGCACCCTTCCACCAAGGAGTAGGCGGGAGACCGAGCGGCGCCCCTGCGGCATGTGCGGTGCAGAACACGGTCCTCCAATGTCCCCTCTCCCTCCCCTTCGAGCCCTGGCGTGGGCCGTGGTCTGCGTCTCCGCGCTGGCGGCGTGCGAAGGAAAGTCCGTCATGGCGGTGAACGCGCCCGGCGGCTCGCAACAGTCCTCCGCCGGTGCTGACGGCACCCTCCAGGTTCCACAGGTCAGCCTCCGGCGATTGAGCCGCGCCGAGGTCGCCGATTCAATCAAGGAGCTGCTGGGCGTCGAGGCCCCAGAGGCCCTCGTCATTCTCCCGGAAGACCCGGGGACTCCGTTCGACAACGACTACACCCTTCAGCAGGCGTCGGCCGTGCTCGTCGAAGGCGTCGAAGCGATGGTCGAGGCCGCGACGACCCGGGCGCTGGCAAGTCCGGCTTCGCGCGAGCGTCTCATCCCGTGTACGCCGGCGGGCCCGGATGACGCGAACTGTCTGCGCAAGGTTGTCACCACCTTTGGGCGCAGAGCCCTTCGGCGAACGCTCACCGAGGCAGAGGTTCAGGACTTCCTCGCCGCCGGAGCGCTGGCGGTGCGGTCCGGCAGCTTCGACACCGCTGTAAGCGTGGTCATCCGCTCCATGTTGCAGGATGTCGAGTTCCTGTATCGGGTGGAGCTCGGCACGCCGGTGGAGGGAAAGCCCGGCACCCATCGCCTGGGCGCCTTCGAGCTGGCGTCCCGGCTGTCTTTCCTCCTGTGGGGACGCACACCTCCCGACTGGCTGCTCGATCTCGCAGAGCAGGGGAAGCTGGAGACGTCCGAGCAGGTCCGCGCCGCGGCGGAGAAGCTGCTCGAGGATCCCAGGGCCAATCGCCAGGTCGAGCGGTTCCACGCGTTGTGGCTCGGCTACGCGAGCCTGCCGCACTCGGCGGACCTGGTGGCGGCGCTCTCGACGGAGACCAGCGCGCTGGTGGACAAGGTCGTGTTCCAGGACCGCGCCGACTACCTCCAGCTCTTCCTCTCCGAGCAGACCTGGGCGAACGACCTGCTCGTCCAGCACTACGGGCTCTCTGCGCCCCCTGCATCCGGGTATCGCTGGGTCAGCTATGGCGGCACCGCACGCAAGGGGATCCTCTCGCATGGCTCGCTGCTCTCGAATGGGGCCAAGCAGCTCGACACCAGCCCCACGTTGAGAGGGCTGTGGATCCGGAATCGCCTCTTCTGCCAGGTCATCCCGCCGCCGCCTCCGAACGCCAATGCAGACGTCCCGCCACAGGGCAGCAATGGAGGGACGTGCAAGCCGGACCGTTACTCCGCGCACGCCAACAACGGGAGCTGCGCGTCGTGCCATGAGGCGATGGACCCAGTGGGCTTCGGGCTCGAGAACTACGACCCGTCGGGACGGTATCGCACCCAGGAGGTCGAGGACCCGACCTGCACCATTCGCGGCGACGGAGAGCTCACCGGCATCGGTCGATTCAACGGTCCCGGCGAGCTCGCTGAGCTGCTGACGACCTCGGGAGCGCTGGAGCCGTGCGTCGTGCGTCAGGTGTTCCGGTTCGCCAGCGGTCGGGAAGAGGCGGACGAGGATGAACCGCTCCTGCGGAAGCTCGAGGACACGTTCGTCTCCGGCGGACGTCGCTTCGACCAGCTTCTCATTTCGATCGTCTCCGAACCTTCGTTCCTGTTCCGGCGCGAGTCGGAGGAAGGCTGACCATGGGCTCGTTCAAGTTGAGCCGACGTGCGGTGCTCAAGGGGACCGGGGTGGCCGTTGCCCTCCCCTTCCTCGAGGTGATGCTCGACTCCAGCCCTGCCGGGGCACAGTCGGCACAGGTCCCCAAACGCTTCCTGCTGTGCGCCGGAGGGCACTCGCTGTGCGGTGGGGGCGGCAGCGTGCTCGACCACGTAATCCCCACAAAGGTCGGCGCTGGGTACGACCTGAAGACCGCGTACATGCCGCTTACAGGCGTGCAGAACGAGGTCGCGGTCGTGTCCGGCCTGCGCATCCCCTCGTCGAATGAGAACGCGGGGATGGTTCCCGCCGCCGGAAAGCCGGTCAACTTCCACGGGTACAGCGAAGCGCCGCTGCTGACGGGCGTACGCACCACCGATGGCGGGTTCGGTGGCGTGACGTCGGACCAGATCGCCGTTGAGCTCCTCGCGGGAAACACGACGTTCAAGTCACTCGCCTTCCGGGTGCAGGCGTCGCATTACGTCGGGTCCTCCGGAAGCGGCGGCGGCCGACCTCTTTCGTGGACCCGGAACTCGAACGGCAGACTTCAGTCGATCCTCCCCACCGTGAGTCCAAGGCAGGCGTTCCAGAGCCTGTTCGGGAACTTCACCGCAGGGCTGTCCCAGGCGGAGCTGGAGAAGCAACAGTTCGCTCTCGACGCCCGGCTGAGCATCCTGGACCGGGTGAAAGATCGCGCCGACGCGCTCTCGAAGAGGCTGGGCGGCTCAGATCGGCGGCGCCTGGAGAACCATCTGGAGCAGATCCGGGAGCTCGAGCTGCGGGTAGCGGCGATGCCTCCGGAGGTCCAGGGCGTGTGCTCGAAGCCGGCAGATCCCGGCGAGGACCCCGCGGTCGGAGGCGGGCAGTCCGTCAACTCCGAGGGGAACATCACCTACCAGCAGAACCTTGGGTACAGTGGCGAGGAGCAGCGGGCCCGGGCCTTCTGCGACCTCATCCACATGGCCGTCGCGTGCGACCTGACCCGCGTGGCGACCCTCCAGTTCACGCTTTTCCAGTCGTTCCTGAACATGGTCACGCTGACCGGGCAGAAGTCGGACCTCCACCAGCTCAGCCACGGCGCGTTCGGCAACGTGAACGAGTCGACCGCACTCGCCATGGCTCGGGGCATCGCCTGGCACATGAAGCACTTCGCCTATCTGATCGAGCGCTTCCGGGACACGCCCGAGGTCGGCGGCCGGATGCTCGACAACATGGCCATCGTCTACGTGAACGAGGGCGGCCACGGGAACGACCCCTCGAGCAGCGACAAGAGCTCGCCGCATAGCACCGAGAACATGGCCGCGCTGGTAGCCGGCGGCGTCGGCAGGCTCAAGGCGGGTCATCACGTGCCCGCCCCGGGGATGCATCCCGCCCACGTCCTGCTCACCGCCCTCAGGGCGCTGGGCTACACCGAGAACACCTTCGGTGAGGTGACCGGGGAGATCCCCGGGCTGCGCGCGTAGCGAGGGTTCTCATGCTCCTCAATATCGCCAGCTCGCGCTGAGATACCCGGCGTGCCCCGAGGGGAGCCCCGCGCGCTTGAGCACGTCGCCCGCCGCGAAGTGCTCGTAGTTGAAGGACACCGTCAGCTGCTCGCTGGCGGTCCAGTTTGCGACCACGCGCAACAAGCCGCCGATCTCGTGCCCCGAAACATCCTGCGTCCCGGGATAGGCGCGCACACCGCCGGCATACGCGGCATCGCCTTCCTCCAGCCGTCGCGCGAAGCCGTACTCCAGTGACACCGTCGTCTTCGGCGTCGGCGAAACGGAGATACCCGGCGAGATCATGACCAGATTGCTCAGGCTCAGGAACAGCCCTTCGCCGAGATAGTTGGAGCTCGCGTAGAGCGGGTTGAAGTCCTCGAGCGGTCCGGGACCGTAGGCGCCGCCGCCGGACGCGATGTCGATGTGCGAGGTCAGGCGCGGCTTCCAGCCTTCGTCGGACAGCGCCACGCTCTGGACCGCGAACAAACCCCAGGCATCGATCGGGCGGTCCCCGTCGTAACGTCCAGTCTGCCGCGCCAGCGTCCAGTCGAATCGCAGCGCGCCGCGCCGGCCCCACAGGCGCAGGCCCACCGTGTCGCGCTCATCGTGGCCCACGCGTCCCGCGCTTCGAAAGCCGGGGTTCTCGCTGTGGATCCAGAAGGGCTCGAGATACGTGTCGGGTCCTTCGCCCTGCGACACAATCAGGCTGGCGTTGATGCCCCGGAGTCGTTCGCCATGGCGGATCCCTTCGTCGAATCCGCCGCGGCCCAGCTGCGTCGCGCGCAGCTCGAACACACCGATGCGACTTCGCGCACCATGGGCATACAGGCGCACGCCGTTCCACGTGCGATGCAGGTTCGGACCATCGCTGAGGCTGATCAGCTGTCGCGGACCGTCGGAGAACTCCTGGCGGCCGATCATCGCGCCCACCAACGCAGCGCCGACGTGGCCGCGAATCTCGACGAACAGCTGCTGCAGCGCGACGTCGTTCTGGAAGTTGGCGGTAGCGGTGTCTCGATCGCTGTCGACCTGTCCCGTGCCGATCTCACCGTAGACGCGCAGGTGTGGATTCACGCGAAGGTCGGCACCGACAATCCCGCGGAACTGTCCCTGCGCCACTTCGCTGCCACGCGCGAGTTGCGCGTTGTCGGACGCGCTGTAGCGGAAACGCGCTTCTGCACTCAGCGTGAGGAAGGTCTGCCCACCGAGCGGCATGGCCTTGAGCGATGGCGCACGACCCGCCGTGCGCATTCCCGTCCAGTCTCCCGCCCAGCGGCTTGCGAGCAATCCGTTTCCGAGTTCGGGGCCCCAACCGGCCGCCATCAGCAGCGAAACAACGCTCCACGAGAGGACACAGGACTTCTCAACGCTCACGGTCGATCTCGGCTTTCTGAAGGGGAAGCGGCGCGCGGCGCGCGAACATCTGGCTGGTGATCGCGACGAAGAGCGCGACCACGACGAGGATCGCGGCGACGGCAAAGGTCAGCCGCGTGCCGGCCACGATCGCCTCCGGTTGGGCGGTCGCGATGGCGCGGCTCGAAGCGCCGAACGCGAACACCGCGCCCATCACGGAGGCGCCGGTGATCAAGCCCAGGTTGCGCGACAGATTGAGCAGGCCCGAGACGACACCGCGCTGAAGCGGGGCGAGATCCGCCATGACCGCGGTGTTGTTGGCCGCCTGAAAGACCGCATAGCCCGCCGTGACGACGACCAGCGGAAGGACGTAGCCCCACGCGCCCGACTGCACGGGCCCCATGGCCAGCGCCAACGTCCCCACCGCCATCGCGACCAACCCTGCGATCGTCATGGACGTCGCGCCGAATCGATCCACACCGCGGCCCGCCGGCACGCCGGTCAGCGCGGCGACGATCGGCCCGGCCGACATGACGAGCCCAACACGTGCGGTGTCGAGCGAGAGCGCACCGGACAGATGGAACGGGCCCACGACCAGGGTGGCCATCACGACGGCCGTGACGAGCGCGCTCATGACGAACCCGGCGGTCAGCGCGGGAGTGCGGAACATCGCCATCTGGATGAGCGGCGACTTGACTCGCCCTTCAATGCCCACGAACAGCCCCGCCGCCAACACCGCGAGGAACAGGAGCGTCGCGTTCACCAGACCGAACGTGCCGCGCCCCAGGGTCATCGCGAGCGCGTAGAACGCCAGCGTCAGGGCGAGGACCCATGTGCCGGGAAGGTCGAACGCGGGGCGCTCGCGTGCTGCTTCGATTTCATCGGCAGGGAGGAAGCGGTACGCGAGGAACAGCGCGAGCAATCCCAGCGGCACGTTGATGAAGAAGATCGCGCGCCACCCCACTGCCCCGATCAGCACGCCGCCGAGCGAAGGCCCGAGCGCGGTGCCGATCGCCGACATCGTGCCGAGCAACCCCATCGCGCTGCCGGTCCTGTCCTTCGGGACCGCGCCGACGACGAAGGCCATCGCCAACGCCGTCATGATCGCGGCGCCGAGTCCTTGCGCCGCGCGGGCAGTGATCAGGAACCACAGCGACGGCGCCGTGCCACACGCGATGGACGCGCCGAGGAAGACGGCGAGCCCGAAGAGCAGCAGCCGCCGGCGCCCGACCAGATCGCCGAGCCGCCCTACGCTCACGATCAGCGTCGTGATGGCCAGCAGGTAGGCCAGGACGACCCATTGAACGTCCTGGAAGGGAGCATCGAACGCTCTGGTCAGCGTAGGCAGCGCCACGTTGGTGATGCTCGTGCCCAACGACGCGAGCAGCATCGTGAGCGACAGGCTTAGCAGCGGTTCTCGGACGGAAGAAGTCGACACGGCGCGCACCTCGAAGGGAACGCGGACAACGTAGGGGCGTCCCGTGGGGTGGCGGAACACGCACGGGTTGCACTGAATCAGTGCACGCAACGCCATGTCACCGCGCTATCGTGCCGGCCATGGCGACGCCCGACTTCAACCTGCTGGTCGTGCTCAACGTGCTGCTCGCCGAAGGCAGTGTCGCGCGCGCCGCGAGGCGGTTGCGGCTCAGCCCGTCGGCCATGAGCCGGGCGCTCGCGCGCTTGCGAGAGACGATGGGCGACCCGCTGCTGGTG
>JBAWAM010000321.1:0-7230 GCA_049589315.1 Myxococcaceae bacterium | reverse complement strand
GTCTCTCACTACGTTCCCGGCATGGCAAAAACGATCATCGTTGCAGGCTACGGGCCGGGCATCTCCAACGCTGTGGCAGAGCGCTTCGGACAGGCTGGTTTTCAGGTCGCACTGGTCGCACGCAACGCGGAGCGGCTCGCCGCCGGTGTGAAGGCGCTCGAGGGCAAGGGCATCCACGCCCAGGCCTTCCCCGCTGACCTCGGCGATCCCTCGCAAGCGCGCGCCGTGGTACGCGAGGTGCGCAAGGCCATGGGGCCCGTCGATGCGCTCGCCTGGATCGCTTATAGCGGCGCCGCCGGCGACATCCTTTCGGCAGACGTGGCGGAGGTGCGGGCCGCTCTCGACATCGCCACCACCAACCTGATCGCCGCGGTGCAGGAATCCCTCCCGGACCTCCGCGAGCGCAAGGGTGCCGTGCTCGTGACCAACGGCGGCTTCGGCGTCTTCAACGAGCAGGTCGACGCCCTGGTCGCGCAGAGCAACTCGGTGGGACTCGCGATGGCCAACTCCGCCAAGCACAAGCTCGTCGGCGCTCTCGCCCAGAAGCTGCGCGGCGACGGCGTCTACGTCGGCGAGGTGATGGTCATGGGCCTCGTGAAGGGCACGGCCTTCGATCAGGGCGGCGCCACCATCGAGCCCGCGGCGGTCGCGGCGAAGTTCTGGGAGCTCGCCTCCGGCCGCGCCAACACCTTTGCCCAGGTCGGCTGATCGGCCCCAGCCCGCGCGAACCCTCCGCTGACCCGGACTACCGCGGCTTCATCGCGCGCGCATCGAGCTGGTACTTCTTCACCAGCCGTTCGATCGACTTGCGGTGGAGCCCACTCTCGCGGGCAGCGCGGGAGATGTTGCCCTCGCAGCGGCGGAGCACCTGGCCGATGTACTCGCGTTCGAAGGTCTCGAGCAGCTGCTCCTTCGCGTCCTTGAACGAGAGGTGCTCGTTGAAGGGGACCGGCGCCTCCTTCTGCTGTCCCTGGACGCGGGCCGGCAGGTGCGAGACGTCAATCAGCTCGCCGTCCGAGAAGGTGAGGACGTGCGAGAGGACGTTGATCAGCTCGCGGACGTTTCCCGGCCAGTGGTACGAGGTGAGCACCGACATCGCTTCCGGGCTGAAGCGCTTGCGGCCGTGCTTGGTGACGACCTCGGGGTCGGCGAGCTCGCGGCGGAGGATGGGCGCGAGGTCGTCGATGCGCTGTCGGAGCGGCGGAAGCTGGATGTTGATGACCGAGAGGCGGAAGTAGAGATCCTCGCGGAAGTTGCCCGCCTGAATCTCCTTCACCAGGTCGCGGTTGGTGGCGGCGATGACCCGGACGTCGACCTCGATCACATCGTTGCCACCGACCCGGCGGACCTCGCGGTTCTCCAGGACGCGGAGCAGCTTCGGCTGGAGGTCGAGCCGGAGCTCGCCCAATTCGTCGAGGAAGATCGTCCCGCCGCTGGCGCGTTCGAAGGCGCCGGGCCGCGAGGAGACCGCGCCGGTGAAGGCGCCCTTCTCGTGACCAAAGAGCTCACTCTCGATGAGGTTGGGCGGGATGGCGCCGCAGTCGAGCACCACCATCGGGCCCTTGCGGCGGCCCGAGTTCTCGTGGATGGCGCGGGCGACCAGCTCCTTGCCCGTGCCCGTCTCGCCCTGGATGACGACCGAGACATCCATCGGGGCGATCTTCTTGATGAGGCCGAAGATCTGCCTCATCTTGACGCTCTGCCCGACCATCCCGCCGAGCTCGCTGTCGCGGTCCGGTTCGACCGTGACCTCTTCGTCGATGGGAGCGAAGGAGATGGTGGAGGAGCCCGCGCGGATGGCCGAGCCCGGCGTCATGTAGGCGCGCTCGACCCGGCGGCCGTCGAGGAACGTGCCGTTCGTCGAGTTCAGATCCACCAGCAGGTAGCCGCGCTCCGTGTACTGGATTTCGAAGTGATGGCGGCTGGCCGTGCGGTCCTCCGCGAGGACCACGTCGTTGGAGTTGTGAGCACCGATGCGGACACGTTCTTTGTCCGTGACGATCTCGAGACCCAGATCCGGACCCTGGGTGACCGAGAGTCGAACGCGTCGAAGCTTCAGCGTGGTGCGGTCATCCACCACGATCGTCCGCGTCTGCGTGACGTGCAGGCGGTCGGACAACAGCGGGTCGGGTACGACCGCGTCGCCGGGACTGGTCAGGATCTCGTCAGGGTGCTGGTCTCGGGACATGCGGGGGCAGGATACCCCGACCCGGGGCGTCGCGGGGGAATGGTGCGAAGAAGGGGCAGATTCGGGGCGTGGGTGCCTGAGGGGGTCGGCCGTTGGCAGTTGGCGGTCAGCAGGCAGGCATCGCAATTTTCCAGTACCTGGGGATTCCCCGTGCCCCGCCCCTGCGCATCCTCCTGCTGACTGCCAACTGCCAACTGCCGACCCGCCCCTCCTCGGCGTTCCGCCCACCTCCAACCTCCCGCACGACTCAGACGCCGCCGTGCTACACCGCCCGCCCCATGCCCCAGCGGAAGAGCAAGCGCGACCAGAAGGCACAAGCCCGGGCCGAGGCGGCCGAAGACGTCGCGCTGCTCGCGAAGGTCTCCCGCGAATCGCCGCCGCCCCTGAAACGACGCGGTCACGGAAACCGCACCATCGCCCTGCTCTCCCGGAAGCGCTCCCTCTACTCGACCTCCCGGCTGATCCAGGCGGCACGCGCCCAGGGCCACCGCGCCATCGTCCTCGATACGCTCAAGTGCAACCTCATCCTGGAGAGGTCGGCGCCCCGGATGATCTTCCGAGGCGTCGAGGTCCGCGGGCTCGACGTGGTCATCCCCCGCATCGGCGCGTCCATCACCAACTACGGCCTCGCCGTGGTGAACCACTTCGACATGATGGGCGTCCCGGTCGTCAACAGCGCCAGCGGCATCGCCCGCAGCCGGGACAAGCTGCGTGGACTTCAACTTCTGGCCCAGTGCGGCCTGGACGTCCCCCGGACGGTGATGGCCCACGACCGCAGCAAGCTCCCTTCCCTCCTCGAGGAGGTCGGCGGGCTGCCGGCCATCATCAAGCTCATCCGAGGTACCCAGGGTGTCGGGGTGATGATCGCCTCGACGCTCGCCGAGGTGCAGACGATGCTCGATACCTTCTCGGACCTCGGCCAGGAGATCGTCCTGCAGGAGTTCGTCGCCGAATCCAGGGGCAGGGACGTCCGCGCCCTGGTCGTCGGCGATCGCGTGATTGGCGCAATGCGTCGGCAGGCGAAGCGCGGCGAGTTCCGCTCGAACATCCACCGCGGCGGGAAGGGCCAACCGGTCGAACTTCCTCGTGATTATGCGGAGATCGCGGTGAAGGCTGCCCAGGCGGTCGGGCTGGAGATCGCGGGCGTCGACATGCTCGAAGCGAAGGACGGGCCCAAGATCATGGAGATCAACTCGAGCCCGGGTTTCGAAGGCCTGGAGAAGGCAACCGGCCTCGACGTGGCCGGCGCGATGATCTCCCACGCCGTCGACTTCGCTCATCGAGTTCGCGGGAAGGAACTTCGACCTCACGCGTTGTTCTGACGCCAACGGAATCGCGACTCGAAACAAAGCGAGCAGGTGTCCGCGTTCAAAGCGGTTGGCAGGTCTTCGCGCAAGTTCGAGGGGGATTGATGCGCGCACGCCGCCATTCTTAAAGTGGCGTCGCTCTCATGCCCCGATCCTTCAAGCCGCTCGAGATCATCGTCTACCAGGATGTGCTGTGCGCATGGTGTTACGTCGCTGATCAGCGGCTGGAGACGATCCGCCGCGAGTTCGGGGACATGTTGCGCTGGCGCTTCCGTCCTTTCGCACTTCGTCTCTCCGATTCTGCGCCGCGCCCACGCGAACTGAGAGATTGGCTCGCGGAGTTGGAGCGCGCGCGCAAGGAGCCCGAAGGCGCGAACATCACGACCGATCTCTGGCTCGGTTGCGATCAGCCTCGCTCGAGCATCCCGGCCCTCGCGGCGATCGAGGCCGCTGCGCTCCAGAGCGCCGACGCGCGCCAGCTGCTCCTCCGCACGATGCACCGCGCGGCGCTCGAGAACGGCATCAACATCACCCGCCCCGACACCGCGCTGGAGATCGCCTCCAGCATCGGGCTCGACATGAATCGCTTCGTCCCCGCGTGGAAGTCGGAGCAGACGCGACGGCTCATCGTCCAGGAACATCGCCTCGCCCGTTCCCGCGGCGTGCGCGGCGTCCCCACGCTGATCATCGGCGGTCGCTGGAAGCTCTCCGGACTGCGCGCAGTCTCGGAGTACCGCGAGCACATCCTCACCTGCCTGCAGAAGCGCGGGCACGGCGACGAGAGCCCCAGCGGACACGCGGTGCACTGAATAGTGAAGGCGGGGGCTGGCAGCCCGTCGCCGTGATCGTCAGGCGTGGGCGGGGATGCGAGGGCTGCTCGTCGCCGTGGCCTCTGGTGCTCTGGCGCCCTCGCGCGCGGCGGACAGGCGCGCCAGGGAGACGGCGCCCACCGACATGACGAGATCGCGCACGGCGATGTCGAAGTACTGGCCGGTGCTCAGGAGATTCAAGGCGATCCCCACCAGCCACGCCGCCACGACCCACGCGCCGATGCGCGTGTACTTCGTGAGCACGATGACGCCGGCGATCACCTCGATGACTCCGACGATCCCCATGAAGGCTTCGGGGCTGACCGGCAACATGCGCGCGACGACCGGGCTCAGATACGCGGGCCAGTCGGCGAGCACTCCCACGAACTTGTCCAGGCCGGCAACGATCGGCACGACGCCGAAGGTGATCCGCAACATCCACCACGTCTGATCCACGATTCTTCCGTTCTGCATGGCGTTCCTCCTTGTTCACCGGATCAGATGCTCCAGGTCCGCGCAGGGTGACGCATCAGGGCGGGTGTCACCTTTCGTCGCGCCGGGCATCGAATGCGAGTGGGAGGTCCTGTGATGTCGACGTCGATGGGAGACGAGGAGATCGTTCGACGGGTTCGCGGGGGTGAGGCCGCACTCTTCGAGCTGCTCATGCGGCGCTACAACCAACGCGCCTTCCGAACGGTCAGGTCCATCCTCCGGGACGACGCCGAGGCCGAGGACGCGCTCCAGCAGGCGTGGGTCCAGGCATTCGCTCACCTCGGGTCCTTTCACGGGACCGCGAGCTTCTCGACGTGGTTCCTCCGAATCGCGGTGAACGAGGCACGCATGCGACTGCGCCGCGCCGGACGCGCCGTCGTCTCCGCCTCGGATTCGATCTCCGACTCCTGGTCCGGTGAAAGTGAGGTCGCGGTGTCGAGTCCAACGCCGGAAGAGGTCACGGCCCGTCGCGAGCTCGCGGCGCTGCTCGAGACGGCCATCGATGAGCTCCCGGAGGGATACCGCTCGGTGCTCATGCTCCGGGATGTCGAAGGGCTGAGCACGTCCGAAACGGCGGAGGTGCTGGAGGTGAGCGACGACGTGGTGAAGACCCGCCTCCACCGCGCGAGGGCCACGCTCCGGGATCGGCTCTACGACCAGGTCGGCGCCGGCGCGGGCGATGCGTTCGCATTCCGAGGCCACCGCTGCGATCGCCTGGTCTCGAGGGTGATGGCCGCCCTCGAGGGTTGACCCAATCCCGTCGTCAGCTTCGCCGGGCCGCGCAACGGGTCGGTGAATCGGACGTGCGGGCGCCAGTGGCGAGCTCCCGCCGGTACGGCGACGCCAGAGTCGATAGCGCGAGCGAGCGCGGGCCTGCCGCATGCAACCAGCGTCGTCTTCGCGCAACCGAAGCTCGAACCCGGTGCGATTGACCGTCTAACGATCCGATCAACACTCAGCCGAGCTGTCTCGGAACCAAAGATTCGGACCCAGGAATGGTCCGGGTCTTTGGGTCCACCTCCGTCGATCAGCGGAGCGCTTCGAGTACGACTCGGCCGGCCCGGCTCACCCGGTGGCAGCAAGACGCGTACGGGGCGACGGAACGACATCACCGCGAGATTTGGGTGGGACGGGTGTTTTGACCACCCGACTCGTGCGTTTTCTGCGCTGAGGCGTGCACGTCTTGCGCAGGGGCTTGCGGGCGAGCGAGCAAGCTCGTCCAGTGCAGTGCGTGGGGCTCAAAGGCGTACCACCGGCGGCGGTCACCGCGGTCCCGTTCCTGCCATGGTCTCGATCACTGCGTCGATCGCGGCGGTCAGCCTCAGTTCGTGGGCCTCGATGCGCTTCGACGGACGCGACAGCTCGTTCAGCCTCTTCCCGCTCAGGCGTCGCTCCAATCTGGGCGGGGGCGGAGCACTGGCCGGGTCCTGCGCGAGCGGCGCGAAAACCGTCTTCACCGGCGGGTGATACCCCCTCATGTGGCTCGATGCGTTCATGGCTGGCCTCCCTGTTTGGGGTTCAGACTGCACAGAAAAGGTGTGCACATCTCATACCCATACCCAGATGTTCGGGTGTCGCCGGATGCGCAACACGCAGGGAGCCGCGCTGCGTACGCGGAACTGTCGGTCAGCGGTCATCTACGTCTAGTGAGCCAGCCGGAGCGGCCGGGGAAGGAGATCGTCCCCGCCTGTCGAGTGCACCGCGCGCCGAGAAGAGATCCAACGCTGCGAGCGTGCGTTCGCGCTCCCTCCCGTAGCTGGTCAAAGCGCTCCACCACCCGAGGACGCGCAGGACGGAACTGCGCAGCGTGGCGTACTCGGTCAGCATGTACTCCGCGGAGACACCTTCGTTGAGCCGCTCCGCAGCGTGCGGCCTTGCCGATCCGAGGAGGCGGCGCGGAAGAATTGGCCTCATTCCCCGCCTCGCCCGGCCGGACGCAATCCCGCGAGTCAGGCTCGCTTCGTCGCCGTCGTGCAGGAAGGCATCGAGGATCACGGAAGCCGGGCGGTTCG
Source organism: Myxococcaceae bacterium (assembly GCA_049589315.1). GTDB lineage: Bacteria > Myxococcota > Myxococcia > Myxococcales > Myxococcaceae > JBAWAM01. The sequence continues at coordinate 422 of JBAWAM010000321.1, read as the reverse complement.
CGATGCACCGCGTGCGTTCGCTCGAGTTCTCGACGGCACTGCCCGGGAGCCTGTGGCGCGGCGTGAACGCAAGTCTCCGCCACCAGTATCCCGAAGGGCGGACCATCACCTGGTGGGGAGTGTCGTCCTGCACGCCGAACCTCGGCGTCGCGCGCGGGTTCCTCGGATCGAAGGGCAGGCGCATGCTCTTCGAGGTCCACGCGTCGTCTGCCGTCAGCATCCGCAGGTTCTCCGCGTTCGATCGCGAGGATGAGTTCGTGCTCGCCAGCACAACAAGGTGCCCTTCGGTGGTCGGCTTCAACGCCGACGAGTCGGAGCTGTTCCTCCCGTTCGGCTCGATCAACTCGTGTGCGCAGTACGAAGCGATCGTCGGCCAGCAGCTGCCGGCGCTGCAGACCCAGGTGCTCGCGCAGTATCCGTGC
>JBAWAM010000320.1:0-9007 GCA_049589315.1 Myxococcaceae bacterium | reverse complement strand
CGGCCGGCCTCAAGGAGAGCCACGTCCACGACGTGTTCATCACCGAGGAAGCGCCGAACTACCGTCGCGACTGACGCAGAAAGGGGACAGCCTGTCCCCTTTTCACTTTCCGGTGAGAATCGGAAGGCGCTCGCCGGGCTGGAGAATTCGTACTCGGGTCTCCGGCGTGAGGCGCGCCGCGTGCTCGGCGAAACCTTCCGCGGACCCGTGATAGGTGAGCACGACGTTCTGGGTGAACCAGCCGCCCTGAAACCGGTAGTGGTGCGGGACCGCCACCTCGGCCTTGAGGGTGGCCGCCAGCTTCGCGGCCTCCTCGTCGGTCATCACCTGCTGCATCCAGAACGCGTGCAGCCCGTTCACCGGAAGCAGCGCGAGCTGTATCGACGGGAAGCGCTCGGCGATCTGGTCGAGCTCGGGGATCAGCCGGGTGTCTCCCGCGAAGTAGACGGTGTTCCCGTCCGCCTGGAGGACGAAGGTGATCTCCTCGACCCCGTGCGCGCCAGGGGCCGCGGTGATCTCGAGGTCGCCGACCTTCGTCGACTCCCATGGGCGAAGCTCGCGCACGTCGGTGAAGCCGACGCGACGTGCCGCCTCCGCCATCCCCGGTCCAACGATGAACGGGACGCCCTTGTCCGGATACGCGGCAAACGCCTCCACGTCGAAGTGGTCGTAGTGATCATGGCTGGCGATCACCGCCGTCAGCTTCGGGAGTGACTCGAGCGCGATGCCCACCGGCTCCCCGGTGCGGTACTGGGACGTCTCGGTGAACCAGGGATCGGTCAGGACCAAGCCACCGCCCAGCTCGATCAGCAGCGAGGAGTGGACGACCCGCGTGACGGCGACCTCCCGGCCACCCCCGCCGGACACTTCGACGGGCGCCGCCTGGGGCGGGACCTGAGCGATCACCGGCGCCCGGGAGGGCTTCGAGCACGCGGCGGACAGGAGCATCAGAGGAACGAGCAAACGGATGAAGTTCATGCGGGGAGAATGCGTTCGGCCCTCGCTGTCCTCATTGTCCGTTCGCGACAGACTATGTGCCCGAGGCGCCACCGTTCGCGTCGCGTCGGTACTCGACCGGCGTCTTGCCCGTCCACCGGCGAAAGGCACGGTGAAACGCGCTCTGGTCGTTGAACCCGAGGATCCACGCGATCTCGGCGAGCGGGAGCTGTGGGTTGCGCAGGTACTTCTCCGAGCGGATCCGGAGGGTCTCGTCCGCGAGCGCGGCGAACGTCGTGCACTCCTCCCCGAGCCGGCGCTGGAGTGAGCGGGGACTCAGCGCGAGTGTCCGGGCGACCTCGGCCAGGGACGGTCCGCCCCGGTCGTCGGAGGCCTTGAGCAACTGTGCGCGGACGCGGTCGGCCCAGGTCTCGGTCGAAGAGGGCAGCGCCGCGAGGAGATCCTCTGCGTAGCGCTCCAGCACGCCTCCGAGCTGCGGATCTGCTGTTCGGAACGGAAGCTCGAGCGTTCGCGCAGAGAAGCTCACCTGGGTCTTCTCGACCCGCCAGCGGGGGGTGACACCGAAGAAACGTGTCAGCTCTCCAGGGCTCGCAGGCGGTGAGACCGCGAGCTGGAGCTGCTCGAGCACGACCGGGGCCTCCGAGTAGTCGCGAATGGCCCGGAGTCCTGTGGCGAGCGACAGCTCCAGCAACCCTCGCAGCCCCGGCGTGTCGTGATCGACGTGGAGCCCTCGAATCTCCAGGGCCATGCGCGCGCTCGTCGCGTCCTCCTCGAGCGTCCAGACGAACGCGTCATTGAGCAGTCGGAGGTATCGGGTCAGCCGGGTCAGCGCCTGCCGCACGTTCACGCTGTGACGCAACAGGAAGCCGAACACGTCGTCCCGTCGCGGGTCGCTTCGCTCGCCAATGTGCAGCCCCAGGTGCGGATCCCCGGTGCGGACCTCTGCGAGGGCGAGGGCGTCGAGTAGGAGGGATGCAGCCACTCTCGCATCCGGCTGGGAGGCGACGCTCGGCTCGAACCCGAGCTCAGCCCACTCCAGCGGCGTCTTTCTCCCTGCGGCCGCGGAGAACACCGGCAGCAGGGCGCGCACGGACACGGTGGGCGGGGTGTGGCGGACCACGGACATCCAGGGAAAGAGGAGCCCTTGTCAGCGCTTGCGGCGCGACTTCTTTGCCCCGTCGGACACGGCTTCGACGCGCTTCTCCGCGGCAGCGACGCGGGAGAGGAGCGTCTCCTTGTCGTCGGACGACAGGGTCTCGATCGCGTCGCGCAGGGTGTCGAAGTCGAGGCGGGCCACGGTGAGGGTGTTGCCGCCCTTGAGCTCTTGAACGGTCGGCAGATCGACGAGCTCCCGGACGTACCGCTCGAACTCGACCTGGGCGTCCGCGGTCTGCTGCACGCAGATGTCGCGGGCTGCGGCGAAGCGTTGGCTGCCCTCCCGGTACTCCAGGTCCGGGTTGCGGGCCATGACCTGCTCGAACGTCCGGGTCTTGTTCTGCAGGTCCTTGAAGAGCTCGATGTAGTCGCTGACCCGCTCGGTCTCCGGGCGGTTCACGTTGCGGGCCTGCGCGAGGAGCTCATCCGCGTCCTGGCAGTTGATCTTCTCGAGCTCGGCTGCCCCCCCGGCCTCCTCGAGCGGTACGGTGCGCGTCTCACGGTCGAGCCGCTCCTCGGACGAGATCTCCTTCACGCAGCCCGGCGCAGCGATCAGCACCAGGGCCCCTGCAGCGCAGGTGAGGCTCCTTGGTAGGGAACGGGACGGTCGCATCCAGGTGACTCCTCGCGGGTGGGCGGGATGACTCAAAGGTGTTGTTGCGTTCCTGAAAGCTTGTAGCGATAAGCCCCCTCGCCCGTCAACGAAGCACCCGGAGGACCCTCAGGTGGACATACACGCCGAAAAAATCCTGATTCTCGATTTCGGCAGTCAATACACGCAGTTGATCGCCCGCCGCGTCCGCGAGCTGGGCGTCTACTGCGAGATCCACCGCCCGGATCTGCCGCTCTCCGACATCCGCGCGTTCAACCCGAAGGGGATCATCCTCTCCGGGAGTCCGCACTCGGTCGAGACCCCCGGATCGCCTCGCTGCGACGCGGGCGTCTTCGAGAGCGGCGTGCCCGTGCTCGGAATCTGCTACGGACTCCAGCTCCTCACCAAGCTCCTCGGCGGTCAGGTCGACAAGTCCGCCAAGCGCGAGTTCGGGCCGGCGGAGATCGAGATCCTCGACCCGCGCGGGCCGCTCGCCTCCTTCAATAAGGGCGAGAAGGTGAAGGTGTGGATGAGCCACGGCGACCGCGTCGAGAAGCTCCCCGAGGGCTTCCACCCGATCGCGCAGACGGGCCACTCGCCGTTCGCCGCCACCGCCCACGACTCGCGGCCGATCTTCGGCGTCCAGTTCCACCCCGAGGTGGTGCACACGCCGCTCGGAACGCAGATGCTGAAGAGCTTCCTCTTCGATGCGTGCAAGGTCTCCGGCACCTGGTCGATGAAGAGCTTCGCGGTCGAGGCAATCGAGGGCATCCGCCGCCAGGTCGGCAATGGCCGGGTGATCTGCGGTCTCTCCGGCGGCGTGGACAGCTCGGTCGCGGCGATGCTGATCCACAACGCGATTGGCGACAAGCTTCAGTGCATCTTCGTCGACAACGGGCTGCTCCGCGCCGGTGAGCGCGAGCAGGTCGAGGCGCTCTTCCGCGGCCGCTACCACATCCCGCTCAAGACGGTCGACGCGAGCGAGCGCTTCCTGACGAAGCTCGCCGGCATCACCGACCCCGAACAGAAGCGGAAGATCATCGGGCGAGAGTTCATCGCGGTATTCGAAGAGGCGGCGCGCGACGTCGAGGACGCGCAGTTCCTGGCCCAGGGCACGCTGTATCCGGACGTCATCGAGTCGGTCTCCACGCGAGGGCCGTCGGTCACCATCAAGAGCCATCACAACGTGGGCGGTCTGCCGGACGTGATGAAACTCAAGCTGGTGGAGCCGCTGCGCGAGCTCTTCAAGGACGAGGTTCGCGCGCTCGGTCGCGAGCTGGGGATGCCCGACGAGATGATCAGCCGGCAGCCGTTCCCCGGTCCCGGGCTGTCGATCCGCGTGCTCGGAGAGATCACCGCGCCGAAGCTGGAGCTGGTGCGGCAGGCCGACGTCATCGTCCAGGAGGAGATCCGCAACGCCGGTCTCTACAAGGAGCTGTGGCAGGCCTTCGCGGTGCTTCTCCCGGTCCAGAGCGTCGGCGTCATGGGCGACGAGCGGACCTACGAGTTCACCGCCGTTCTGCGCGCGGTGACCTCCGTGGATGGCATGACCGCCGACTGGGCGCGGCTGCCATACGAGCTGCTCGAGCGCATCAGCTCCCGCGTGATCAACGAGGTCCGCGGGATCAACCGGATGGTCTACGACATCAGCTCGAAGCCGCCGGCGACGATCGAGTGGGAATAGGCCGCGCGTAGGCTTGCCTGGTCGCCTGGTGAACCACCCCGGCGACAGGACAATCGCTCCCTTCGAGCTTCATGGGCACCCTTCTCGCGGGCATTGACGTCCGGGAGGTGGGGTATGTCCAGGAAGCTTGCGCAGCAGTTCATCGACGCGCTGCACGTGCTCGAGCGCAATGGTGACGTGAACGGACTCGTCGAGCTGTTTGCGGAGGACTGCTCGATCGCGAATGTGGCTGCGGAGCGGGTCTTCCGGGGGCGTGCGGGCGCCCAGTACTTCTGGCACGAATACCGGGGCTTCTTCAGCGAGGTCGAGTCCGAGCTGCGCGACGTGGTCGCTGAAGGTGACCGGATTGCCGTCCAGTGGGTGATTCGCGGGGTGAATCTGACCGGAATGCCGGTGACCCACGATGGCGCCAGCGTGATGTACATCCGGGGCGGGAAGATCAAGCACCTGGACGCGTACTTCGACGCCGCCGTTCTCGAGGAACAAGCCCGGATGCCGCCCCCGTATTAGGCGGCTCAGGGCGCGACGTAGAAATCGCCGGGGAGCTTGTACGCGTGCTCCCCCTTGTCATCGACCGCGTACGCCTCGATGCGGTGCGTGCCGCCATTGAACGTAGGCATCCCGAACACGAACCCGTGGTTCGCGCCGACCACGCCCTTCGCGCCGAGGTCGTTGCGCGCCTGGTCGGCCTTCACCGAGCCGGCGTATTCGTCATCGATGTAGATGTCGATCCAGACGGCGCTCGAGCTGGTGTCGGGATCCCACGCCCAGCCGCGGCCCAGCTCGGCGTCGGCGTATTCGAGCTCTCCGGCCGGGAGCTGGTTCTCCGAGCTCTTGACGGTGACGTTCACCGGCGCAGAGCTCTTACCGAATGCGGCGCCGTCCACCGTCAGGGTCCAGCGGAACGTGTACTGGCCGGGCGTCGTCGGGGCCTGTGCGTAGAACGCGAAGGTCTTCGTCGCGCCGGGCGCCACGGTGCCGCTGAGCATCAGCGTATCGCCGCCCCACGTGGAGTCGGGCGCCATCAGCGCGTAGCCGGTCGAGCCGCTCCAGGTCGTGCTTCCCGTGTTCCGGAAGGTGAGCCGCGCGATGAAGGTCTCGCCGGGGGAAAGGCTGGCGGGGACCTCCTGCGAGACGAACGCGGCGTCGTCCTCGGTGGTGGCGACCGGCGGCTTGGGCGTGGTCGGGTTGGAGCCCGCTCCGGGCGCGGCGCCGAAGAGCTTCGAGAGGATCCCCGGCTGATCCTGAACGTTGCTCCGACCGTAGATGCGCGCGCGCTGGAAGGAGAGGGTGCCCGGCTGGACGACCGGGTACATGATCGCGGACGTCGGCTGGAGGTGCTCCAGCCCGAACGAGTGACCTGCTTCGTGGCTGATGCAGGTCGCGAGCTCCCGGAGATCGTTGAGCGTCTCGGAGAACACGAACACGACGTCGTTCCGGTTCGGGTTGCCGATGTCCAGCGGTGCGATGCCCGCGGTTCCGTTCGGCTCTCCGATGAGAGAGGGCGAGCCGCCGATCACGATCATCGTGTAGTCGCCCTGGGACGGCCGCTCGGTGGTGACGACGACGTCCCAGTTAGCGAAGTCCCGCTTCACCATGTCGACCACGGTCTGAATCGCTTGCGTCCGCGCAGCCCCGTAGTGCTGGGCGCTGAAGGACGGGATCCTCACCGACCACCCCTGCGGCACAATCCAGGAGGTGTTCTGCTTCGAGCTCGACGCGCCGTAACGCATGGTCAGCCCGTCGAAGTTCAGGAACAGCACGCCTCGGCCGCTGCTCCCGAGGGCCTGACGAAGCTGGAACTGCTCGGGGACGGGACGGAAATCGCTGTGGAGCTCGACTGTGCGCTGGACGAGTTCGCTCTCACCGCAGGCCGCCGACATCATCGCGGCCAGGAGAACCACCGAGAGGCGCTTCGTCGCTCTTGCCACCGAACTGGAGTTCATTCGGGGGCGTTGCCATTGCAGATGTCGAGCCAGCCCACAAGCATGCGGATTGATTGGGGATTACTGGTTGGGTGTTGCCCCGTGAAAGGTGCAGCCGGGCCGGGGTAGGGCGGAGATGAATGTAAACTCTGTTTTCGGCTGGGTCCGTAAGACCTTGAAAACAGAGCCTTTCTCTTGAGCTCCGTCGGCGTTTATCGAGGATGTCCCCAAATCGGACGAAAAGGGCGCAAGTGTAGCCGGGCAGACCACCATCGCAGCCCGAACGCTACCGGGCGCCCTTCGCGGCATCGGCCTTCGGCTGCAACTCCTGGAGCAGTCTCTTCGCGTTGTAGATCTTGTCGAGCGACTCGACGATCGCCTCGCTGTGCACCGCGACTGCGCGGTTCTTCGACGCATCGAAGCCGTACTCGCCGCCGAGCGAGTGGATGTTGCCGTCGAAGATCAGGCCGACAATCTCCAGGTCCTTGTTGATGACCGGTGACCCCGAATTGCCTCCGATGATGTCGTTGGTGGTGACGAAGTTCATCGGCGTCTCGAGCTCCAGCTTCGACTTCCCCTTCAGCCAGCTCGGGGGAAGGGCGAAGGGATCCTTGCCGGTGGCGCGCTCGAAGGTTCCGCCGATCACCGTCATCGGCGGGATCTGCCGGCCGCCCTCGGACCAACCCTTGACGCTCCCGTAGGAGAGCCGCGGGCTGAAGGTCGCGTCGGGGTAGATGCTCGTCCCGTAGACCTGGAAACGGGCCCTGGCGATGAGCTCTTCATTCCGGGCGATCTTCGCCTCAATGTCGTCCTCGTACGTCTTCCGGAGGGCGCGGGCGAACGGGTCCAGCACCCTGACCACGGCGATCATCGGATCCTTCGAGGTGTCGACGGCCTTCTCGCCGCCATCCCAGAGCGCCTGGCGCGCCTTGACGTTCCGGAGCTTCGTCCCGGTGACGAGCTTCTTCGCCAGCGACTCGGGCGACTCCTTGCCGAGGACCTCGCGCACGGCCGGGTGATCGGGGCCAAGGGTCTCGCGCAGCTTGGTGAAGTAGAACGTCAACAGCGTCTGCTCGAGCTCCGGATAGATGGGCGCGGTGCTGAAGAGGCTCTGCTTGAGCGACGGGAGCCGGGCGTCGGAGAACTCGCGCAGGCGCTGTTCGTTCGGCTTCGGGAGCTCGTCGGCGGCCCGGTAGAGGGTCCGGGCGATGCCGAAGAGGTCGGATCCGCCGCCGGCGCCTCGTTCGAGGATCTGCAGGTCTTCCCGGAGGGCCTCCTGTTGCTGCAGCGCCTGGGCGATCTCGCTCCATGCCTGGCCGTACTGCTTCTTCATCTCGGGGTTCGCGTCGACCTTCTCGCGGAGCGCCTTCTCCTCAGCGATCTTCTGGGCGAAGAATCCGTCGTCCACCAGGGCCTCACGCCGACCCTTGAGGGCCTTGTAGCTGTTCTCGATCCCGAACTTCATGTTGTTGGAGATCCGGGTCTGCTCGGGCCCACGGTTCTGGAATTCGGTGATCATCCCTCGAACCTCGGCCAGGTACATGAGCCGCTCCGGGAGCGCGAAGTCGCGCTCGTACTCGAGCTGGGCGATCGTCTTGAGCCTCGACGTCCGGCCGGGGTTGCCGGTGACGAACGTGAGCTGATCCTTCTGCGCGCCGTTCTCGGACCAGCGGAAGTAGTGCTCGATCTTCGCGGGCTTGTTGTTCTCGTAGACGCGGAAGAACGAGACGTCGAGGGTGTACCGGGGGTACTCGAAGTTGTCCGGGTCGCCACCGAAGAAGGCGATCTGGTTCTCAGGCGCGAAGACGAGCCTGACGTCCTGATGCCGGCCGTATTTGTAGAGGTGGTGCTGGCCGCCGTTGTAGAGGCTCACCACGTCACAACGGATCTTCACGTCGCCGCCGGCGCAGTCCTTTTCGAGCTTCGCCAGGGCCGCTTTCCGGGCGGCCTGGAACTGCTCGCCCTGAAGTCCAGCAGTGGCTTTCTGGACCACCTCGGTGACGTCGCGGATCTCGAGCAGTTGATTGACCTCGACGTCCGGACACTTGAGCTCCTGGGCGGCGGTGGCCGCGTAGAAGCCGTTCTTGATGAGGTCGCGCTTCGCTGAAGAGAGCTCGTCGATGCAGCCGCGGGCGCAGTGGTGGTTCGTCATCACCAGACCATCCGGAGAGACGAAGCTGGCGGAGCAGCCTCGGGCCAGTCGCGCAGACGCGAGCCGCGCCTTGTCGAGCCACGCCGGGGTGGGCTCGAACCCGTAGGCCTGCTGGACGGCCTTCGATGGGAAGTTGTTGTACGTCCACATGCCTTCGTCCGCGCTCGCGGTGGTGGCGACCAGGACGAGCAAGGCAGCGAGGGTGCGTCTCATCAGACGAGATCCTTTCGGTGATCGTTCGGCCCGAAGTGATCTGACAGGGCAGAGACCAGGGTCAAGGCGGAATGCCAGCCGGGACCCGTGCGCGGATGTCTGCCAAGTAGACATAACGTGTCTTATCAGACCCAACGACACTCTGGACTGGGGCGGCGGATGCGACTCCTCTTTGCCCGCGCCAGCCGTGCCCACTGCGGCGTCTCGATGGGCGCTGGCGGTGCTCGGTCGAGGTTTTCAGCGGATGCGGCGGCCGCATCAGGCGCGTGGCCGATTGAACGGCGTCGGCCCGCCTTCAGGCGCGCTGATCGCAGTACCTGGCGAACCTC
>JBAWAM010000319.1:0-3472 GCA_049589315.1 Myxococcaceae bacterium | reverse complement strand
GCGGCGCGGGGGGCGCTGGCCTCGAGCGACCCACGCTGCAGTCTTCGGGAGATCAACGCCTCCGACGTCCAGCCGTCGGGCAGGACGCGCGCGAGCTGGTCGCGCTCCGCAGCCTCGAGCAGCGCGTGCAGCAGGGCTGCGTCCGGGTCCGGGTGCGCCCCGCTGCCATTGGTCGTCCACGCGACCGAGATGGGTCCGAGCGCGACGGCGTCGGGGGGAGGGCAGTGAACCGCCTGCGCCGGGACGAGCACCTCTCGTCTGGAGAGCAGGTCCCGGCCGCGGCGCCAGGCACAGACGACGTCGTCGCTCCACAGCGCTGGATCGACGAGCCGGCCAGCGGAGCCGAGCTCCGAGGCGGACCACACGCGATCCGGTGCGCCGCGTGGCGTGAGCTCGCGTCGGGAGCCGTACACCAGCGAGCGGTGATCGACGTGCTCCGCCCACGCGAGCTCGGCAGCTTCGAGCACTGCCCCCAGGGCCGCCCTTTCCCAGGTCTCGCCCTTGCCGTTGCACACCTGGAGGACGTGTCCGCCCGGCCGGATCGCCGCGGCGACCTCAACTCCGGCGCGGTCGAGGCCGGTGACGCGTGCGATCCGCGTCACCCCTATTTCGTCGGCGACGCGGGCTGTCAGCGTGGTTGCCACGTCGAGCGTCTATAGGCCCGTGAGGGGAGCCGCAAGCTGCTGTTCGCAGGCCTGGACGTCTGCTCTGTGGACGCGTCAGGGCGCCGTGATGACCTTGGAGGCTGCCTGAAGTAAGGAGCCGATATGGCCACCTTCGAGCTGACTCCCGAGACCTTCGAGAAGACCGTCACCCAGCAGGGAACCACCATCATCGACTGGTGGGCGTCCTGGTGCGGGCCCTGCAAGGCTTTCGCCCCGACCTACGAGAAGGCCTCGGAGAAGTACCCGGAGATCCGGTTCACGAAGATCAACACCGAGGATCAGCCGGACCTCGCGGCCGCCTTCCAGATCCAGGCGATCCCCACGCTGATGGTCTTCCGCGACGGCATCCTCCTGTTCGCCCAGGCCGGCGCGCTGCCCGCCGCCGCCTTCGAGGAGCTGATTGGGAAGGTGCAGGCGCTCGACATGGACGAGGTCCGCCTCGAAGTGGCGAAGCAGCGCGGTTCGCAGACGCCACCCACCGCCTGACGCCGACTCAGCTCCTGCGCTTGTTCATTGCCCCGCCGATGAAGAGCAGCAGGGCCGCGCCCAGCACCGCACCGATGAAGCCGGCTGGCCGCAGGGAGAAGAGGTCCCCGCGGAAGAAAAGACCGGTGAGGAAGCCGCCCATGAAGGCGCCTCCGACCCCGAGCAGGGTGGTGGCGATCAGGCCCATTTTCTGATCACCCGGCATCACCGCGCGCGCGATGAGCCCCGCGAAGAAGCCGAAGATGATCCACCCGCACAGTCCCATGTCTTCCCGTCCTTTCGTCCTGCCGCCGAGTCTACGCGGCGAGCGGGGATCGATTGCATCCCCTGTGGCCGCGGCCCTGCGGAATTGATACGTGCCTTAGAATGACCCGGGCACCGTTGGCCGCGCTTCTGCAGAATGAGGGCTCCCCGCTCGAAGGCGACGCCATCCTCGACCGATTCCTCGGATGGGTGACGGCCACCGGGCTGGAGCTCTACTCGGCGCAGGAGGAGGCCATCCTCGAGTTGATGGCCGGCAAGCACCTCGTCCTCGGGACCCCCACCGGCTCCGGCAAGTCGCTGGTAGCCGTGGCGCTCCACTTCAAGGCGATGGCCGAGGGGAAGACCTCCTACTACACCTGCCCGATCAAGGCGCTGGTGAACGAGAAGTTCTTCGCGCTCTGCGACGCCTTCGGCGCCGAGAACGTCGGCATGCTCACCGGCGACGCCAGCATCAACCGCGACGCGAAGATCATCTGCTGCACGGCGGAGATCCTCTCCAACTACGTGCTCCGCGAGCAGTCGCCGAAGGTCGACTACGTGGTGATGGACGAGTTCCACTACTACGGCGACAGGGAGCGCGGCGTCGCCTGGCAGATCCCCCTGCTGGAGCTGACCGACGCCACCTTCCTCCTGATGTCCGCCACCCTCGGAGACACCCGGGTGGTGGAGGAGAGCCTGGAGACGCTGACTGGCCGCGAGGTCGCCTCGGTGAGGAGCGGTCAGCGTCCTGTGCCGCTCGACTACGACTATCGGGAGACGCCGCTCCACGAGACCATCGAGGACCTGGTCGGGCGTGGGAAGTACCCCATCTATCTGGTCAACTTCACCCAGCGCTCGGCCGCCGAGGAGGCGCAGAACCTCATGTCGGTAAACTTCTCCTCGAAGGAGGAGAAGGAGGCGATCCGCATTTCGCTGCAGGGCTTCCGGTTCGACACCCCCTACGGCAAGGAGATCCAGCGCTTCCTCCGCCACGGGCTGGGCGTCCACCACGCCGGGCTGCTTCCCAAGTACCGCCTGCTCGTGGAGAAGCTCGCCCAGGGCGGGCACCTCAAGATCATCAGCGGCACCGACACGCTCGGGGTGGGCGTGAACATCCCCATCCGCACCGTGCTCTTCACCCAGCTCTGCAAGTACGGCGGCGAGAAGGTCGGCATCCTCTCGAACCGGGACTTCCACCAGATCGCTGGACGCGCCGGACGGAAGGGGTTCGACGACCAGGGCAGCGTGGTGGTCCAGGCGCCCGAGCACGTCATCGAGAACATCCGGCTCACCCAGAAGGCCGCTTCCGGCAAGAAGGTGGTGAAGAAGCAGGCGCCCACCAAGGGCTATGCGCACTGGGACAAGTCCACCTTCGAGCGGCTTGTGAATGGCGTGCCCGAGCCACTCCAGTCCCGCTTCGAGGTCACCTTCGGGATGTTGCTCAACCTCCTCCAGAGCGATCCCTTCGAGATGGGGGACGGCTACCGCCGCCTGGTGCGACTGGTGCTGCGCTCGCACGACAGCGAGTATCTGAAGAAGCAGCACCTCAAGACGGCCGCCCGGTATTTCCGCACCCTGCACGGCGCGGGGATCATCCACTCCTTCCGGAAGGGCGAGTCGGAGAACGGCGCTCGCGTGAGGGTGTCACCGGAACTCCAGCGCGAGTTCTCGCTGCACCAGACGCTCTCGCTGTACCTGGTGGAGACCCTGGGCCGGCTCGATCCCACCACGCCGACCTTCGCGCTCGACGTGCTCAGCCTGGTGGAGGCGATCCTCGAGAATCCGGACGTGGTGCTCTACGCGCAGCTCAACAAGCTCAAGGGCGACAAGATCGCCGAGCTGAAGGCGCAGGGCATGGAGTACGACGACCGGATGGCCGAGCTCGAGAAGCTCGAGTGGCCCAAGCCCAACCGCGAATTCATCTACGGGACCTTCAACGACTTCGAGACGCGGCACCCGTGGGTAGGCGCGGAGAACATCCGGCCCAAGTCGATCGCCCGCGACATGGTCGAGCGGTTCTGCACGTTCAACGACTACATCCGGGACTACGGACTCCAGCGCAGCGAAGGCGTGCTGCT
>JBAWAM010000318.1:0-4320 GCA_049589315.1 Myxococcaceae bacterium | reverse complement strand
CATCAAGACCGCGGCGGACCTGGCGGCAGCGCTCAAGGAAGGCATCGAGCACGTGCGCAGCGGTGCCCTCTGCCTGATCGACGTGCACGTCGCCGCGGAGTACAGCCGCGCGACGTCGTCCGCCGTGCTGCGGCAGATCCCGTCCCGCCGATAGCCCTGAGAGCGGCACGCGGAGCGTGTTGCGCGCCGGTCCCGGCCCCCGCCGCCTCTGCCGCAGGTCACCGCGAGATCCTGGATCGAGCGCGGTGGGGTTCGTTCGACTGCGCGCGATGAGCGTTGCGTGTCACACCACGTCTCACGTGTCACACGATTCGCCATGGGGGATCAAGGACCTGAAGGCCGAGATCCTTCGGCTGGAGCGCCTACGCCGGAGGCCGCGGGCCTGGGGACTGACTGGAGAAGGCGGTGGCCGACCGCGAGCAGGACGGAGCCCAGCCAGACCCGCGCCTTGCGGCGCGGCGGACGCGCATCGCGGAGGAGCGCCCGTCGGGCGCTGAAGGCGCGAGCCTCTGCCAGCATCTCTTCGACTTTCAGGAGGTACGCCTCGGCCCGGGGATCACCGATATGGTATGTCCGCATGAGGGGCCTCCGTGTCCGGCGCCTGAAGAGTCCACCAGCTCCTGTCGGCATCGTCCACGCGGCCCGCGAACGAATCAATTACCTGGAAGGTACTTTGCACGCGCGTGACCTGCTCGGGATAGGCGATAACGGTGTCCTTGAAGCCCGTCTCCCACGGTTCCGGCGGCGTCGGATCCGATCCGGGTTCGACCTGGACTGTCTGATCGCTCTCGTCGACAGAGATCGCCTGCCGGTTGACCACCTCGAAGACGACCTCGTGGACGTGGATCGGGTGGGCGTCCGCCGTTGCATTGTAGAACTCCCAGACCTCGGTCGCGCCGACGGCCGGGTTCTCGGTGACCGGGTCTTTCCACCGTCTCGCAGTCCAGGTACCCGGACCCGCGTTGGGATCGCCTTCTATCGTGCCGAGCCGCGTCTCCGCAGGGGCGTCATCGGAGAACGCCGAGACTTCTTCGAGCAGAGCCAGCGGTCGAGTCACCGACTCGGGTGGCAGTGGAGTAATGGCTGGCAGGACCAGGAACTGCGGCGGGGTGGTCGGATCAGGTGCCACCGCCGGGACGACGCGGAACTCCATCACCTGGCCGGTCGTAAGCGGGTCGGCGGCCGGGAAATCCTCATCTACGTCCGGGAACGGCTCGTCCGGGCCCACGTTCCCGAGGACGTAGTTGCCGACCGGGACGTTGGTGAAGTCGACGATGACGTCTGCGCGCTCGGCCAGGCCCATCAGGAGCTTGTTGGCGTTCACCGCGGTGAGGTTCACCGGCGCCGCCAGGAAGCCGCCCTCGTTGCCGATCTGCCACACCTCGACGCCGGGGAGGTTGTCGAAGACGAGGATCAGGAAGCGCGATTGACAGCCGTTCAGGAAGCGGAAGCGGTAGCGTCGCTGCTCGACGGTCTGGAACGGCCAGGTATTGCCGTTCACCATGATGCAGTTGCCGAAGAACTCGGGGTTCCAGATCGGCGAGATGTCGGAGAGCGGGATGAAGGGCCCTCCTGCGGGGACATCCTGAAAGAAGGCGCGAGTGTCCGGGTAGAAGAGCGAGCCGTCGCTGTTGAACGAGCGGTCCTGGATGGCGATCGGGATCTCGTAGTAGGTCTTGTTCGGTGGGAACTTATCCCCCGGCTTGGGCGCTGGACCCGGAAGCATGGCCGGCGTGCCGAAGCGGCTGTCGAGCACGGCATCGTCGCCTGCCGGACCGCCGCGGATGATGTAGAAGCCGGCCGGGCCGGCGTAGACGTTGAGCCGCGTCATGCCCAGCGCGTGGTCGTGGTACCAGATGGTCGAGGCGCGATTCGCGTTCGGGTACTGGAAGACGGCGAACCCCGGCCCCCACGTGACCTCGAACTGCGCCTCGGCCTTGTCGGCGAAGAAGCCATACCAGGTGCCCTCGGTCGCGTAGCCCTCGGGGATGTTGTCCGCCGTGGGCAGGTACCACGCCTCGGCGTAGCCGTCGCTCTCGTCGTCCACGCCGACGGCGCCGTGGACGTGAGTGACGATGGGCACGGGCCCGTGTACTGCGTGTATTGCGTGGTGGGATTCACGAACTGGGCCAGCGGCACGTAGGTCTTGCCGGTGAAATCGGGCCGCGTGTCGCGCGCCGCCGTGCCGCCGGGCGGGTTGGCCCAGTGGAGCGTCGGGTCAACTGGGAGCAGGTGGGGCAGGTAGTCGCCGGTCGCAGCATCCACCAGCTCGTTGATCCACTTGATGCGGACGGGGCGCTTCCAGTGCGCCTCGATCGTGAGCGATGGCGCGTGGTGGAGCAGCAGGCCCTTCTTGCTGGCGGACGTCACCGCGCCGTAGCCCCAGACGGTCGTCTGTGGAAAGCCGGCCGGCAGGATCTGCTGCTTGAATTGCCGCATCGAGATCTCGTAGTAGTCGGCGTTCGGGCCGCCCTGCAGGACGATCGTTCCGGCCTTGGGCATGACCGGCGGGATGAGCAGCGGGGTCTGGTACTTCAGGATCGTGGACGGGTCGAGTGAGCCCCCCGGGATCGAAGCGAGCGCCTTCGCGAGGCCGGTAACCTTGTCGAAGCCGAACAGCGTGAGCATCGTGCCGCCAGCGCTGTATTTCAGGAACGTGCGTCGTGTGATCATTGATCCTGAACCTCCCTTCCATCCAAGCGGAGCGTGACTTCCTGCGACATGCCGGGTTGATCCGTGTGCCGAATCGTCGGCGGCCCCGAAGGGTTGGGTGGCGAAGGCCTGACACGGGATTGCTCATCGCGCGGTCGCCTGTCTCGATGGTGAAGCGCCTCTCGGAGGATCCCGTCCGTCTCGAGTGAACCGCACTCTACGGTCAGCACGGCCTGGCCGTCAACGCCCATGATGGTGGCGGGCGGGGATCGCCCTCGCTGAGGCCGCGAGGGACTTCGCCTCCGGCGGAAGGTAACTCGAGCATCCTGCTCCGATCACCAGACTCGGCGATCCCGCGCCAAAGTGCCTTCCAAGGTCTGCAGATAGCATGCCGCGGAGAAACCTGAATTTCCTTGACTGTGCTATACGTTGCCAATCTAGGTGTGACCATCACAAGGTCTGGCCCCCTGTGTGCTTCCACAATCGTGGCGCCTGAGGACGTCCAGACGGCGGTGGCGGTCGCCCGTTCGCGGACAAGCACGACTGCGAGAGCCATCGCTCGCTCCTCCGGACCCGTCATCTCCTGGACGTCTTGCACTCGATGGCCATACGGGATACATGGGACCAGTCGTGTCGCCCGGCCCGTCTCGTCCCGTCACCCGCAGGCGCCGATAGGGGGACGCTCCCTGCCCCAGCTCGTCCACGTCCTCGCCCTCGGGAGTGCTGTCGTCACTGCGGGCGCGACCATCCTCATCCGTCTGGGCTTCCGGGGGGCCGATGCGTTCACGAGCTATTGGATCAATCTCGTCGTAGGCACTGCGGGCCTCTGGCTCGCCGTGCTCGTGGCGGCGCCATCAGGCCCAACCGAGCTCCACGGCATCCTCTACTTCGTCCTCGCGGGCCTCGTCGGGACGACAGCAGGCCGGCTGCTGCGCTTCGTGAGCATCGACCGGATGGGTGCGTCAGTCGCCGCGGCGCTGACCAACCTCCACCCCTTCATCGCCGCGGGGCTCGCGATTCTCCTCCTCGGGGAATCGGTGACCGCGCCGATCCTCGCCGGCACCGCGGTCATCGTGGCGGGTACGGTGCTGCTCTCCGCAGGCGGCCGGATCCTCGGCTTCCGCCCCTCCCAGCTCGTCTTTCCCTTTCTCTCGGCGGCGTGCTTCGGCGCGGTCGCGATCCTCCGGAAGCTAGGCCTGGGCGGCGCCGGACCGCTCCTCGGCTTCGCTGTCAACGTCACCACCGCCCTCGTCGCCTTCACCGTCTTCCTCGCCGCCTCCGGCCACCTGCGCCGCCTCCGGTGCGAGCCACCGAGTCTCGGCTACCTGATCGCCGCCGGCGTCCTCGAGAACTTCGGGGTGCTCCTCGGCGTCCTCGCGCTCCGGGTGGGTACCGTGAGCGTGGTGGCTCCGCTCAGCGGCACCATGCCTCTCTTCGTCCTCGCGCTCTCGTGGGTGTTTCTCCGGGACATCGAGCGCATCAACGCTCGCCTCGTCACGGGAACACTGCTCATCGTCCTCGGCGTGTACCTGATCACCGCCCTCTAGCACGCCACCACGGGTTGCGCGCCCGAGCTTCGGCACGTGGCGGCGGTGGCCGAGCGCCACGCCCCGCCGACGTTCTCACGCGCGGGGATCCAGTCACGCCGTTGCCACCGCGTGTTGGTGG
>JBAWAM010000317.1:0-2413 GCA_049589315.1 Myxococcaceae bacterium | reverse complement strand
CCTTCGCAGCGACCGGCAAGGTGGATGCGGCGAACGTGTGGCAGCGCGCTGCGGCGGTGCTGGACACGTACGCCCAGGGCTGGGTGGCCATGCACACCGACACCTGCCAGGCCACGCGCGTGCGCGGCGAGCAATCCGATGAAGTGCTCTCGCTTCGCATGCAGTGCCTGGACTGGCGCCTTCATTCTCTCTCCGCGCTCACCTCGGTGTACGCCCAGGCAGATGCCGAGATGGTGGACCAGGCAGTGAAGGCCGCGCACGCCCTGCCTCGGCTGAAGGCGTGCGCCGACGTTCAGGCGCTGCGCGCGCCCGTTCCGCCCCCAGAGGACGCGGCCACCCGCGAGAAGGTGGAGGCACTGCGCCAGCGCCTGGCTGAGACACAAGCCCTGTTCGACGCGGCGAAATACAAGCTCGCCGTCGAGAAGGCCCGTGCGCTCACGAAGGACGCCGCTGCCCTGGGCTATGCGCCGCTGCACGCCGAGGCCCTGGAGCTCCACGGGGCGCTCGAGGAGAGGGTGGGGGATCTCAAGGTGGCCGAGGCGACGCTCAAGCAGGCGGTGTGGGCCGCCGAGGCCGGCCGCCACGATGAGGTGGCCGCTTCCGCTGCCGCCCGGATTGTCCGGGTCGCATACGTTCAAGGCGACCACGCGCGCGCGAGAGAGTGGGCAGAGGTTCCTCGGGCGAAGGTCGCGCGGCTGGGCGGCCATGCGCGCATCGAGAGCTCCCTCCTCAACTCCATGGGCGCGATGTCCCTGAGCGAGTCCAACGGTCCGGAGGCCCTTGCGCACTTCGAACGGGCGCTGGCGCTGCGGCAGAAGGAGCTCCCGCCGGATCACCCGGAGATTGCGGCGGCCCTGAACAGCGTGGGCGTGGCGTTGCTTGCCATGGAGCGCCTCCCCGAGGCGCGTCAGCGGCTCGAGCAGGCGCTCGCGATCGAGGAGAAGATCTTCGGACCACACCACCTGGAGACGGGCAAGACCCTGGCCAACCTCGGTCACCTCGCCTCCGACTCGGCGGATGACGAGGGAGCCCTGCGCCTCTACCAGCGGGCACTCTTTGCATTCGAGGCGGCGTTGGGCCCAGAGCGCCCCGAAGTGGCCGATGCGCTCGATTGGATCGCAACGGTCCTCAACTTGATGGGCCGATTCGAGGAGGCCCTCGAACACCGCGATCGCGTCCTCGCGCTTCGACGGAAAATCTACGGCCCCGAGCACATGCAAGTGGCCAGCGCCTTGAACAATCGGGGCCTGGACCTGCAGATGCTCGGGAAGCTGGAAGACGCGCTGGCTCATTTCCGGGACGCACTCGCGATGAAGGAGCGGCTCGTCGGGTCCTCGAGCCCGCAGCTCGGAAGCGGGTACCTCAACATCGGAGAGGTCCTGCTGAGTCTCGAGCGACCTGCAGAGGCCAGGTCCTCGTTCGAACGGGCTCTGGCCCTCTGGAAGCAGGACTCCGGCGAGGAACACTCCGACATCGCGGCCGCGCTGGAAGGGCTGGGCCGTTCGTACCTGGAGGAGGGCCAGGCGCAGAGGGCGCTGGGGCGATTCGAGCAAGCGCTCGCGATCTGGGAGAAGCTGGGCATGCCGGAGCACCCGGAGTTGGTGGCGCCGCTCTCTGGTCTGGGCAAGGTCCGGCTCGCGCTACACGCACCTCAGGCGGCGCTCGAGCCTCTCGAGCGGGCGCTGAAGCTCATCGAGCACCCCAGCGTCCGCCCGGCGACGAGGGCCGAGGTCCGGTTCCTCCTGGCCCAGGCCCTCCGGGACACCCGCGGGGACACGGCGCGCGCCATGAGCCTTGCCCAGCGCGCCCGTGAGGAGCTCGTCGAGGCTCGTGAGCCCAGGATTCTGGCGAGGGTGGAGAGCTGGCTGCGCGCGCAAGGCGATGAGCACCCCTGAGATGCCCCGGCGCCGATCTCCGCCGCGGTCCGTCGCACGGTGGTTGTCGCGCTGCCCTGACGGGCGGACATGCTCACTGCGGCGTTGAGTAACGCCTCGCGCCCAACGTCAGAGGAGCGCGCGTTCCCGGCGAACACGCCCCGGCGTTCTCCGTTGGCAGACTCGGTCTGGCCAGGCGGCGCAATGTGCGTGTGCAGCAATTGTCCTGTCGACATCAGCTTTGTGTCGGAGTATGTGCTGCTTTGTGTGTTATGTGCGGTCGCAGCATCGTTCTGCCGGCGAACCGTAGAAGAGCCATAAAAAGGGGGATTTCATGACAAGCATGTTCAGCCGGGCGGTTGCGCTCGGCGGTCTGCTGGCGCTGGCCGCCACGCAGGCCAACGCGGCGCCTGCGGTGCCCGCGTCGCGGACCTTCACCCAGCCCGATGGAGCCGTCATCACCGGCACGCTCCACGGTGACGAGTGGTTCAGTTGGTACCGCACCAGCGACGGCAGGCTGTTCATCCGCAATCCGCAAA
>JBAWAM010000316.1:0-2390 GCA_049589315.1 Myxococcaceae bacterium | reverse complement strand
ATCCCGGTCGGCGCATTCCGGACAGAAGGGTCGCCGCCCCAGCACCTCGACCTCGCAGTCTGCGCAGACGAATCGGCCACAACGGACACACACCTCGACGGCGTTCGCGCCGGGGTGAGCCGGGCATGAGGCCACCGGATCCGTCATGCCGCCTCGCCGGCAATTCGTTCGAGCAACGCCCGCGCCCTGTCGGCATCCTCGATCCGCACGTAGATCTCTGCAGGGACCCACGGCGCGAAGAAGGGATCGCAGGCGCGGGAGTGATCACCCCGGACATGCACTTCGATGCTTTCCCGCTCGAGCGCGGCACAGACCGGGCCAATTGCGTACACCTGGTGGAGCGGCCAGATGGAGGTCAGCTTTCCCAGTCTGCTGCGGGCCTGCCACTCACAGGCGAGATCCATCCCTGCAGCCGCGACGAGCACACCCAGGGCCGGCGCGAGGAGGAGCGGGACCTCGAACAGGGTCGGAAGGACGAGCAATGCAGCGCAAAACACGACGCTGAACGCGATCGCCTGAGGCAGGCGTGCCCGGATCTCCAGCGCCGTCTGGGCTTCGCTCTTCCCGCCGCCACCGGCTCGGATGCTCACGTCAGCGACGCGCTTCGGCGCATTCTGGAGGATCGCCAGCACGACCGTGCCCGGGATCGTGACCATCGCCACGATCCCCAGCATCCAGACCGCAGGAGGTTCGTCCCATCCCGGCAGTCCGACCGCCGCTCCCTGGCCAAGCACGAACATCACGAGGGGCGCCGTCACCGTCGCGGGCCTGAGGCCACTGACAGGTCCGCGCAAGGGCGCGCCGTCCCAGTTCGCCGGTCGGCGCAGCAAGAGCACCGCCCCAACGATGACCGCACCCATGCACATGGCCTGGAGCAACAGGTCCCCGGCCGGAAGCGCGACGGACACGTCCGCCAGGGGTGCAGCTGACTGCACGAACTCGAGCAACAGCTCCGACACCAGCAGGACGACGAAGCCGTTCGTCAGCCCCTGCCGTGAGATCATCGAGGCCACCAGGACGAGCACCGCGCTCGCCGTTGTCAGCGTGAGCACGAACAGCGCCGTCGCGCCCACCCCGGGGTTCTCCATCAAAGACATCGAGTGGAAGAACCGCGCGAGCGCAAAGGCCTGCACGGCCGCGAAGAGCAGTCCCAGCCATGCGGTGAATCGGCCCAGTTTCCTGCGCCCTCCGGGCCCGGACACCCTGAGGCGGTTCCAGGACGGAATGAGCGCGGCCCCCAGCTCGACCAGCACGAACGCGGTGATGAACGGGGACAGCCCGATTGCGCCGAGCCGCGCCTGCGAGAAGCCTCCCGGCAGCAGGTCGTGAAGAACCCCGGGAAGCGGGACGAGCCACATCGCCACCACGACCAGAGGCCCGAGCAACGTCACGAGCAGACGAGTGACGAGCTCGGCCGACACCTGCGGGCGGGGCTCCGGTGCTCGAACTTCGCGCACGGGTGCGACCGATTCCGCAGCGACCAGCTCCGATTTGCAGTCGCTGCATCGCTCGAATCCGGCGCGGTACTCCGCTGGCCGACCGAACTTTCGCCGGTACGAGCACTCTTCATTCGGGCAGATCCGCGTCTCGCTCATGTCCGGCCGTATAGGTCAGCCGGAAGTCTGGCGGCAAACGCGGCAAGAAGGTGCTGCCGCAGGAGGTCGTCAAGGTGGGGGCGGCGCGAGCGCCTGGAGCCCCTCGGCGATTGCTGTCCCGATGTTGAGCATCAGGTCCTGACGCGCGTTGGTGAGGTAGAGGTGCGGCGTGAGCGACCAGACCTCGCGGATGATCCGGCGCGGCTCGGGTGCTTTGGGTCCCAGCGCCGTGCGAAACATGGGAAGCACCTTGTCCCCGAGCCGCAGGCTGGTGTCGATGACGAAGAGGGCGATGTCCGGACGCAGCCGGCGTACGCGCTGGAGGAAGGCATCCACCTCGACCTGGGAGAGGTGCTTGGGCGGGGACGACTTGAGCTCGACGTACAGCAGCTTGCCTTCCGCCGCCGCCACCACGTCCAGGTCGCCGCCGAGACCAGGTGCATGGAACTCGAGCCCCAGCGCCACGTCGAAGGCGAGGCGCTCGCGAAGTCCGCGCGCCACCCACCACTCCAGGATCCCGCCGAACGTGTTCGCGGGGTGGGTCAGCCGAACGCGCCCATCCGGCTCGCGCGCAGCCAGCCCCAACGCGACCAACTGCTCCGCGTAACCCTCTGCCTGCGCGGGCTTCAGATACTGCGTGGCCTCTTCGGGGCGCACCGGCCCCTGCCGCACGATGAGCCCCCGGAGAAACAGGCGAAAGGCGTAGTGACCGAGACGCTCGGCGAGCTGGGCTGCGCGGCTCTCGTCGAGGTCTGCCGGGAACGGCACGTCGAGCGGCATGGCGACGGGCGTGAA
>JBAWAM010000315.1:0-2706 GCA_049589315.1 Myxococcaceae bacterium | reverse complement strand
CCGGACCCCCGTGCGGGTCCGGGCAGAGGTGCGTGGGCGGGGCGTGCCTCTGCGACGCGACCTCATGTCCTGCGGGGTGCTGCGCTGGCAACACCTGCCGGGCGGGGGACGTCATGGAGGCCTGCGGCCGCGGCGGCGTGGCGTGCGCCGACTGCAGCGGCGCCGGGAGTGACAACTGCGGTCCCACCGGGTGCCGATGTGGCTCCGGGCCGGCGTGCAGTGGCGTCTGCCTCCTTGGTCTCTGTGCGCTCTGAGCTGACCGCTCCGGACGGCGAAAGGCCGTCTTTGAACGCTTCGTCCAAACGACAGAACAGGGTATGAAGAGGCCCCGCCCCGAACCGGACCTCTCCCCCCCGTCTGACGACGATGGACCCGATAATCCTCGCCGCCATGGTTACGCTTCCGTTCATCGGAAGCCTCGTCACGGCCCTGTTGCCGCCCAACTCCCGGAATGCGGAGGCGTGGCTTGCCGGCGCGATGACGCTGTGCAGCCTGGCGATGGCCCTGCTGCTCCAGCCCGAGGTCGCGAGCGGCGGTGTCTTCCGCTTCGAGCTCCCGTGGTTGCCCGACCAGGGGATGAACTTCGTCCTGAGACTCGACGGGTTCTCGTGGATGTTCTCGGTGCTGATCACCGGCATCGGGTTGCTGGTCGTGCTGTACGCCCGCTACTACCTGTCGCCGGCGGATTCCGCGTCCAGGTTCTTCTCCCTGCTCCTCGCCTTCATGGGGTCCATGCTGGGGGTGGTGCTGGCCGGCGATCTCATCGTGCTCGGCTTCTTCTGGGAGCTGACCAGCCTCTTCTCGTTCCTGCTGATCGGCTATTGGCACCAGAGCGCGAACGCCCGCGAGGGCGCGCGTATGGCGCTCACCGTCACCGGGATCGGCGGTCTCTGCCTGTTCGGCGGGCTGCTGGTGCTCGGGAACATCGTCGGAAGCTACGACCTCGACCGGGTGCTGGCGTCGCGCGAGGTCATCCAGGCGCACCCGCTGTATCCAACGGCGCTCGTCCTCATCCTGCTCGGCGCGCTCACGAAGAGCGCGCAGTTCCCCTTCCACTTCTGGCTCCCCCACGCCATGGCCGCGCCTACGCCAGTCTCGGCGTATCTGCACTCGGCCACCATGGTGAAGGCCGGCGTGTTCCTGATGGCGCGCTTCTGGCCGGTGTTGTCCGGCACCGACTTGTGGTTCTGGATCGTCGGCGGCACGGGGATGGTCACCCTGCTCTTCGGTGGCTTCGTCGCCATCTTCCAGCAGGATCTCAAGGGCCTTCTGGCCTATTCGACCATCGGCAATCTCGGGCTGATCACCCTGCTGCTCGGGCTCGACAGCGAGCTGGCCCTGGTGGCGGCCGTGTTCCACATCATGAACCACGCGACCTTCAAGGCGTCGCTGTTCAT
The DNA here is from genome assembly GCA_049589315.1 of Myxococcaceae bacterium. GTDB lineage: Bacteria > Myxococcota > Myxococcia > Myxococcales > Myxococcaceae > JBAWAM01. The sequence continues at coordinate 1,309 of JBAWAM010000315.1, read as the reverse complement.
GGCGGTGGGGATCATCGACCACGAGGCGGGCACGCGGGACATGCAGCGCCTGAGCGGGCTGTACCGGCTGATGCCATACACCGGCACGCTGGCGGTCATCTCCACCGCGGCCATGGCGGGCGTCCCGCTGCTCAACGGGTTCCTCTCCAAGGAGATGTTCCTGGCCGAGACGGTGGAGGTGGGGGCGGACACCGTCCTCGAGATCGCCCTGCCCGTCCTGGCGACCGTGGCGAGCATCTTCAGCGTCACCTATTCCGCGCGCTTCATCCTGCGGACGTTCTTCGGTCCACCGGCGGTGGACCTGCCGCGCATCCCGCATGAGCCGCCGTACTGGATGCGCCTTCCGGTGGAGATCCTGGCGGTGCTGTGCCTGGTCGTCGGGATCCTGCCCGCGCAGACGGTGGGGCCGATCCTGGTCAATGCAGTCCAGGCGGTGCTGGGGAGCACACCCTCCTTCAGTCTCGCGCTGTGGCACGGCTTCAACCTGCCGCTGCTGATGAGCGTCATCGCCCTGAGCGGGGGCGTGCTGCTCTACATCGCGTTGCGCAGATACTTGATGAAAGGGATCGAAGGGCCGCCGTTGCTCCGGCAGTTCAAGGGCAAGCGGATCTTCGAACGGGTCATGGTCGCGCTGTCGTGGCGATTTGCCAGGAGCCTGGAGGCGATGTTCGGCACGCGCCGGCTCCAGCCACAGCTCTTCCTGGTGGTGGTCGCCGCGGTGCTCGCCGCGTGGGTTCCCCTCCGCGCAGGGTTGACCACAGGGTCGAAGGCGCCGCTGCCAACCGACGCATCGTTCGTGTTGCTCGCCGGGGTGGGCATGGCCTGCGCGATCGGTGCGGCCTGGATGGCCAAGTTCCACCGGGTGACCGCCCTGATGCTGATGAGCGGTGCCGGACTGATCACCTGCATGACGTTCGTCTGGTTCTCCGCGCCCGACCTCGCGCTGACGCAGCTGTTGGTCGAGGTCGTCACCACGGTGCTGATCCTGCTCGGGCTGCGCTGGTTGCCTCGGCGGCTGGAGGAGCACGCCCCGAAGGTGAGGCCCGTCGATCGTGCGCGCAGGCTGCGTGACCTGATCCTCGCGGTGATCGCGGGAGGAGGTCTGGCAGGGGTGGCCTGGGCGGTCATGACCCGACCTCTGCCGCCGACCATCTCCCAGTTCTTCCTCGAGCGCGCCTATGTGGATGGCGGCGGCACGAACGTGGTCAACGTCATCCTGGTCGACTTCCGCGGCTTCGACACGTTCGGCGAGATCACCGTGCTCGCGGTTGCCTCGCTCGTGATCTACGCGCTGCTGCGCACGCTGCGC
>JBAWAM010000314.1:0-5180 GCA_049589315.1 Myxococcaceae bacterium | reverse complement strand
CCAGTGCCGCAGGCGAGCGCGTCTGGCCCCGCCCCGGGTGCGCCTCGCGTTTCCCCCATGGCACCGGTGACTGCGGGCGCGCCTCGCCCGACGGGAGCGATGCCGGCCATTGCCCCGGTGATCCCGCCGCTGGCCCCGGCATCCACCGCACCGGGGGCTCCCTCCCCCACTGTTGCGCCCATTGTTGCGCCGACGCTTCCCGCGACGCCGGCCGCCTCGGGCAAGAGCATCCAGCTCACACCCGACCAGCTCGTCGAGCTCGAGCTCGTCACCTCGACGATGGATGAGCTCGACTACTTCGAGCTCCTTCGGGTCGAAAAGACGGCGACGCCCAGCGAGATCAAGCGCTCGTTCTACGCGGGCAGCCGGATGTGGCACCCGGACCGCTTCTACCATGTGCAGACGCAGGTCCTGAAGGATCGGGTCAACGACCTCTACAAGCGCCTGACCGAGGCGTATGCGGTGCTGCGCGAGGACGGCAAGCGTCAGAAGTACCTTGCCGACGTGACCGGTCCCGACCGCGCCCACAAGCTCCGCTTCACCGAAACCTCCGAAGCCGAGGCGCGCGCCCAGAAGAAGAAGGAGCAGGTGGAGCAGATTGGCACCACGCCCAAGGGCCGTCAGTTCTACGCCTCCGGCATGGCGGACCTGGAAGCCGGTCGCACCGCCGCCGCCGAGCGAAATCTCAAGATGGCCCTGACCTTCGAGCCCTCCAATGCGCTGTACAAGGAGAAGCTGAAGGAGACGCAGGACAGGCTGCTCGAGGAATCGCGGAGCGACGGCGGAGCGTTCAAGATCCGGTAGCGGACCTCTATGACCATCGACTTCGCGATCCTCTCGATCATCGCAATCTTCGCCCTGATCGGCGCGGCGACCGGTGCGGCACGGCAGGTGGCGAATCTGGCCGCGTCCGTGGTGGCGTGGTTCTCTGCCAGACCGCTCGGCGTCTGGGCCGGCCCGAAGCTGGCGCCCTCCCTGAACCAGGGAGAGGCCATCGGGATCGTCGCCGCCACCGTGGTCGCGTTCATCGTCGTCGCGGTGCTCGTGCGCTGGATCCTCACCCGCGCACTCCAGCGGATCCTCGCCGGCCGCAACCCCGAGTCGCGCAGCCTGGACCGGATCCTGGGGTTCCTGTTCGCCGGCGCGAAGGTCGCGCTCGTCGCGTGGGTCATGCTCTGCGCGCTCACCTTCGTCGAAGAGAATGTCTCCGTCGCGGGGCGACGACTGGGCGTCTCGCCGAAGGACTCCAGGGCGTTCGCGCTCGCGCGGACCTGGAACCTCTTCGAGTTCACGCAGTTCGCGCCCGTCCGCGACCTGCAGCGGGTCGTGAAGGCGTCCCGGAGCCCGAAGCAGGCCGAAGCCCTGAAGAACGATCCCCTCTACAAAGAGCTCGCGAAGGATCCCCGGTTCCGTCGCGCGCTCGAGGAGAAGCGTCTGCGCACGGCGTTCGCCGAGGGCGACTACCCCACCCTGGTGAAGAGCAGCGCGGTGATGGAGCTCGTCCGCGACCCGAAGATTGCGGAGCTGCTCGAGCGCGTCGCGGGAAAGATCGAGTAGGCGGACTTCTCAGTGCAGCACGACCAGCCCGTCCTTCAGGCGGCGCCGGACGAGCTCGTCGTCGATCGAGACGGTCTTCGCCTTGCGCTCGGGCGCTTCGAACATCACGTCGCTCATGACGTGCTCGACGATGGCCCGAAGGCCACGCGCCCCCAGCCCCCGCGCGTTGGCGTAGCGGGCGATCTCCCGGAGCGCGGGGCGGGTGAACTTCAGCTCGATGTCGTCGAGTTGAAGCAGCTCCCGATACTCCCGGACGATCGCGTCGGGCGGCTCGCTGAGGACGCGAACGAGGTCCGGCTCGGAGAGGCGCCGGAGCTGGACGACGATCGGCACGCGGCCCAGGAACTCGGCGAGCATCCCGAACTCGAGGAGCTGCTTCACGGTGATCACCCGATTCGCCTCGGCTGCCGCGGCGTTGAAGCCGATGGGCCGTGAATCCCCCCCGTGCTCCTGGAGATCCGAGAACGTCCCGGCACAGACGAACAGGATGTCGGTCGTGTCGACGTGCACGACGTCGCTGCGATTCCAGCCCTGGGAGATGCTCAGCGGCACCTGGACCTCGCGGCCTTCGAGGAGCTTGAGCAGGGCCTGCTGAACTCCCTCGCCGCCGATGTCGCGACTGCCCGCACCGTTGCGCATCACCTGCGAGCGGCGGGCGATCTTGTCCACCTCGTCGATGAAGATGATCCCGCGCTGCGCCTCGTCCACCACATGGTTCGCCTTGTAGAGGAGCTCGGAGACCATCGTCTCCACGTCCTTCCCGTAGTAGCCCGCCTCGGTGTACTCGGTCGCGTCGACGACGGCGAAGGGCACCCCGAGGATCTCGGCGAGGTTCCGGGCGATGTGGGTCTTCCCGCTCCCGGTCGGTCCGATGAGCAGGATGTTTGCCTTCTTCACCAGCGAGGCGCGCCCGAAGCGGCGGGCCTCGACGCGCTTGAGGTGGTTGTACGCGGCGATTGCCACCGCCCGCTTCGCCGCCTCCTGTCCGATCACGTAGCGGTCCAGCCGCTCGTAGATCTCACGAGGCGTCAGCACCGGCAACTCGGTCTTCCGGCCCAGAGTCATGGCCGAAAGATGAGGAATGGGACAGGACCCGCCCACCCTTGTCGGGTGCGCCCGCTCCCCTGCTCGGCCGGACGGGCGAAAGGATGACTATTGAAGGTGGGGCCGTTTCCCTATAGTTCGCGCGCTTCCGGCCACACCCGTGCGGTGAAGGAGTTCCAATCACGATGTCGAAGAGCACGACGCAGCAACGTTGGACCATTGCCGACGCGGTGGAGACGTACGCGATCAAGAGCTGGGGCGCCCCGTATTTCGGGGTGAACGAGAAGGGGAACATGTGCGCCTTTGCCGACGGCCAGTTCGGCAATGGTCCCGGCATCGACCTCAAGGAACTCGTCGACGAGGTCCGCCGCCGCGGCATCGGCCTCCCGCTCCTGATCCGGTTCACCGACATCCTTCGCCATCGGGTGATCCACCTCAACGAGGCCTTCCGCAAGGCGATCGTCGACCAGGGATTCAAGGGCGGCTACCGCGGCGTGTACCCGATCAAGGTGAACCAGAACCGGTTCGTCGCGGAGACGATCGTCGAGACCGGCAAGAAGTACCAGTACGGGCTCGAGGCCGGCTCCAAGCCGGAGTTGCTCGCGGTGATGGCGCTGCTCGATGACGAGGAAGGGCTGATCATCTGCAACGGCTACAAGGACGAGGAGTACGTCGAGACGGCGCTGTACGCGTCGAAGCTCGGGCGGCACGTCATCCTGGTCGTGGAGAAGCCGACCGAGCTGGCGCTCATCGCCGAGGTCTCGCGTCGCCTCAACATCACGCCGCGCATCGGCGCCCGCGTCCGCCTGTCTTCCCGGGGCGCAGGCAAGTGGGAGGCGTCTGGCGGCGACCGCTCCAAGTTCGGCCTCTCCAGCAGCGAGCTGATGGAGTCGATCTCCTTCATGAGGGAGACCAACCTGCTCCAGTCGTTCGAGCTGCTGCACTTCCACCTCGGCTCGCAGATCTCGAACATCCGCAGCGTGAAGAACGCGATGCGCGAGGCGAGCCGCTTCTACACCGAGGTGTACAAGCAGGGCGCGCCGCTCCAGTACCTCGACGTCGGCGGTGGCCTCGGCGTGGACTACGACGGCTCGCAGACGAACTTCGCGTCGTCGATGAACTACACCACCGAGGAGTACGCGAACGACATCATCTTCGGCGTGATGGAGACCTGCGATCGCGCGGGCGTTCCGCACCCCATCGTCGTCTCCGAGTCCGGGCGCGCGGTGGTGGCGCATCACGCGGTGTTGGTCACCGAGGTGCTGGGCACCACCGAGTTCAACGACGCGCGGGTCATCCCGGAGCAACTCCCCAGGGATGCCGCGCCGGTCGTGCAGAACCTGTTCGCGTCGTTCAAGGACGTCACCAACAAGAACGCCCGGGAGATCTTCCACGACATCAACGACTACAAGGAGGAGAGCCTCTCCTTGTTCTCGCTGGGTCACCTCTCGCTGGAGCAGCGCGTCCTTTCTGAGAACATCTACTGGGCCACCTGCCAGAAGCTCCTGAAGATCGGCAAGGAGATGGACGAGATGCCGGAGGAGCTCGAGACGCTCGAGCGCCAGCTGGCGGACACGTATTTCTGCAACTTCTCGGTGTTCCAGTCGCTGCCGGACTCGTGGGCCATCGACCAGCTCTTTCCGATCACGCCGCTTCACCGGCTCAACGAGCGCCCCACCCGGCGCGGCGTGCTCGCCGACATCACCTGTGACTCCGACGGGAAGATCGATCACTTCATCGATCGCCGCGAGGTGAAGGACGTCCTCGAGCTGCACGCGATCAACAACGACGACTACTACCTCGGCATCTTCCTCGTCGGCGCGTACCAGGAGATCCTGGGCGACCTGCACAACCTCTTCGGCGACACCCACGCAGTGGGCGTGTCGATCGGGCCCAACGGGGGCTACCTGATCGACAACGTGGTCGAAGGCGACACGGTGACCGAGGCCCTCAACTACGTCAGCTACAACAAGGACGACCTCGTCGCGCGCGTGCGTCGACAGGTCGAGAACTCGCTGCGCGCCGGGCGGATGAGCCTGGATGACTCGCGCAAGATCCTCCGCATGTACGAGGAGGGCCTCTCCGGTTACACCTACCTGGAGCGTGAGGTCGACGCGAAGTTCTATTCGCAGGCCGGTCAGCTCCGGCTCGTCCCCGGCGCGAGCGCTGTCGGCGACCCGCAAGGCCAGAAGACGCCGACCGGAACGGTCTGATCACCCGTCCGGTGCAGAAGCCTCGGCCGGTCGCCTCCTCGGCGGCCGGCCGTTTCATTTGCGGGCAGGTGACCGGCTCCGGGAACAATGGCCCCGGCAGGCAGGTTCCCGGTGCACTCATGCGTACTGCTGCCGTCGCCGCCCTGCTGACCGTGCCCGCCTCTGCCTTCGCCGCCCCGCTCGCCGATGTCGCTTCCGCCGGAGACCCGGTGGCGAGCTTCCTCAGCACCGCCGGTGCCTTCGTCGCGCTGGCCGCGATGGCAGTGCTCGGGGGACGTCGCAAGGCGCCCGTGCCGGTGCCCGCGCATCATCGCTCGAACTCGCGCCGCCGCCGATAGCGTCCGGGCAGGCCGTCGGCGAGCCCCT
>JBAWAM010000313.1:0-17158 GCA_049589315.1 Myxococcaceae bacterium | reverse complement strand
GGCGCACCTCGCCGCGCTCGGCGATGGGGATCGGATGGCTGTGCACGTGGCGCTCGGTGAGGCGGACGGAGCCGATTTGCAGGCTGGTTCGGAACGAGGGCAGGCCCGTGTGCTCGCCGTAGATCACCTCGGTCGAGCCCCCGCCGATGTCGACCGCCACCAGCGGCCTTCCCGGCTCGCCAAAGTCCCCCTGGACGGCGCGGAACACCAGCTCGGCCTCGCGTTGCCCGGAGATGATTTCGACCTCGACGCCGGCGATTCGACGCGCGGCTTCGACCAGGTCCATCCCGTTCTTCGCGTCCCGGGACGCGCTGGTCGCGGCGGCGGCAAGGCGCTCGGCGCCCAACGACCGTGCCTCCTCGGCGAAGCGCGCGAGCACGGCCACCGTTCGCTGGATCGCCTCGGGAGAGAGAATCCCGGTTCGGTCCACGCCTTCGCCCAGGCGGGTGATCTCGCCGCGATCGAGCACGGGCGACCATCGGCCGTCCTCGAGCCGATCGGCCACTGCGAGCAGCACGTTGTTCGTTCCGATGTCGAAGGCGGCGAAACGCGACATGGCGCGGACCTTAGGACAACCCGCGCTCTGTGGCATTCGTGCCAGGGATCAGATCGCCTGACCGGCTCGGACGTGGCTTCGGAGCGGTGAGGTCGTCGGGGACCGCTGCGCCGCGCGTACGGTGTTGAATACGAACAGCAGGAGCGCGGCGACGTTTGCCCAGGCGCCGACCTGCCGGAGCAGCGAGCTCCCCGCGAGGTCGCCCACGATGCGCAGCACGAGTGACGCGTGAAGCAGCGCGAGGTGGACGTAGAACCGCGCCCGATACTGCACGCGAATGCCCAGCACCGCCGGGACGATGACCAGGGCGTGCCCGAAGATCATCGAGAACACGAACCCGACGAACACGGCGTGCAGCAGCGCGTCGTAGCTCGGTCCTGCGTACGGGCCTCCGTACCAGAGTGCGAGCGCACCGCCCACGCCCAGCCACAGGTGCCCGCTGAGCAACGAGACGGCAATGAACCGGACCGCGCCGGTCTGCCGGACGGTCCTGCGCGCGACGTCATTGACCACGAGCCAGGCGGCGATCGACAGGCTCCCCGCCCCGAGGAGACGGAAACCGAGGTCGCGCGCCACGAAGGCCACGGCGACTCCGGCGAGCAGCAGTGCGACAGCCGGGGCGAAGGCGAACCGCGCGAAACGGGTGGGGCGCAGCAGCCGGTTCAACTCCAGGCGCTCGGAAGCGATCGTCAGGATGATGAACGCGAGCCAGCAGCCCACGACGTCGAAGACGGGACGGCCGAACACGAGCAATCCGTTTCCCGCGACCCATGCGGCGGCAGCGATCAGCATCACGAGGTGATGAACGCCGTGGTCCATCCAGACCACGCGCACGAGGATCGCCACCACCGCCACACTTCCCAGCGCGAGCAGGACTGGCCCCAGGATCGAGTCGGACGCGAGCACTGCCAGGGTTCCGAGCGCGTTGAACAGCGGGGCCGCGTAGCCCCAGGTCGTACGCGCGGCGACGGCGCGCTCCAGGGCGATGACGGTGCCGAGGAACCCCGAAACCATCAGTGGCCCGTGATCCATCACCGACAAGCCGGCCACAGGCAGTACTGCGCCGATCCGGGCGAGGCCCATCCACAAGCCCGCCAGGAGCGCTGCGCCACCGGCGCCGAGGAGCGCCATCCGCCCGCGCGTCGCCATGTTCGGCCTCAGTTCTTTCCGATCTGCACGCGCCAGACCTCGGGGCCCTGCTCCAGATAGCTCCACGAGAACGCATCAGGGCGCTCTGCCTTGAACTGGTAGAGCAGCGGCTTCGGATCGTGATCGTTCACCAGCTCGAACCCTTCGCCCGAGCCGAGCGCGTCGAAGGTGTTGAAGATACGCGGGTGCCGCTCGCGCGGAACGATGGTGCGGACGTCGAGGGTGGTCTTCAGGTTCACGGTGTTGCTCCTGTGTTGCGGTGAAGTACGGCTCACTCCGGGATTCCGAGCGTGCGTCGGGCGTCTTCCGTCATCTGCGCAGGGGACCAGCGCGGCTCGAACACGAGGTCCACTTCGACGTCGTCGATGCCACCGACCATCGTGGTGAGCGCGGCGCGCACCTCGTCGGTCAGATAGGGCCCCATCGGGCAGGCGGGCGTGGTCATGGTCATCCGCACGCGAGCGAGGGCGCCTTCGCGGTGTGCCTCGTAGACGAGCCCGAGGTCGACGATGTTGATGCCGAGCTCCGGGTCGATCACCGCTCGCAGCGGAAACAGCAGCTCTGGATCGCAGTTCATGAATTCTCCCGTGGGACGTCGCGACGCAACTCGCGGAGCACCTTGCCCGGCTCCAGCCGATGGATCTGGATGGCCGCACGGAGCGTCTCGAAGGGCGCGATCGCGCAGCCGATGCACGAACCCAGTCCTGCCTTCCGGAAGCCTCGAACGGCGGCCGGCCAGCGGCGCAGCAGGTCCGCCACCAGGACATCCATCAGCGGATGGTCAGGTCCGTTGTTTTCCACGCGCGGAAAGTACGGGCGTTCTCGTCCGTGATCTTTGCGCTGGCGCAATGTTCCGGACGCGCTCGCCCGAGCCTGTCCCCGGTTCAGGGGCCGGGCAGGTCCTCGGCGATCGCGACGAGCTCGTGGGGGCGCAGCAGGGTGATCAGCTTCCGCTTCGATTCGAGCAGACCGCGTTCGGTCCAGGCGCTGAGCACGCGGCTGACGGTGTACAACGTGGTCCCCGACATCTCCGCCAGGTCCTGCCGGGTCAGGGGCATGTCGATGCGCACGCCCGTCTCGACGCGGGTGCCCGCCTGACGAACGAGGCGCAGGAGTGCCCGCGCAATCCGGCGTTCGACGCGCTCGGTGGCGAGCTCCCGGTATTGCTTCTGCAGTTCCTGCAGGCGCTGGAGCACGAGCCTGAGCGAGGCCGCGCCGATCCCCGGGTAGCGTTCGAGCAGCTTCCACATGTCCTGCCCCGTCCAGCGGGCCGCGACACAGGTCTGCAGCGCCTGCGCGGACACCGGGTACTCATCGCGCTCGCCGAGCGCTGCAACGAGCGCGAGCAGCTCGCCAGGACCTGCAAGGCGCAACACGACGGATTGTCCCTCGTTCGAGGTCTGGAGGACCTTAAGCCTTCCGCTCAGGACCAGATACACGGAGTCGGCCCGCGCGCCCTCGCGGAACAGGAACTGCCCGGGACGCAGCACGACCTTCCTCGCCGAGGCAACGACCTCTGCGCGCGCCTCGTCCGTCAGGTCACGAAAGGGGCTGGCCTGCGAAATCAGCCGGATGTCGCGCGGCTCGAGGGGGCGGGTGCTCACGCAGCCTCCCTATCAGACGCCTCGCCCACGTCGCATCCGTCCCGGTGCTCCTTCAGTGCCCGCGTGCTGCTGGAGCACGAGCTGGCCGCCGGGCGATGCGCGTCCACTGCCTGGCCGCGCGTAGCTGTGGTGCGGGGCTTCGGGAGGTGTGTGGCGGAGCACGCGAGTGTTCGTCGATCGCTACGGTTGGACGCGTGCGCGCCAGTACGCGGGTCGACGACTCATATGCGCGATCGCGAGCACGAAGATCACGTCATCTCGCATGACGTACGGAACGACGAATGGAAATCGTCGTAGGACGAATCGACGCACTGGTGGCTGCCTGCGCGTACCTGGCCAAACCGGCCAGCGTTCCGGCGCGTCCTCAATGTCCTGGAAGGCTGCCCGAACCGCGGCGATGAACTCGGCTCCAAGCCCACCGCGCTTCCGCTCGTAGGATTCGGCAATTGAACGAAGCTCGAACTCTCCCTCCGGATGGATGAGGAGCTTCACGAGCGTCGAGGGTACTTGCGTTCGAGGTCATCTAGTACGTCGCGAGCGTCCCTGGGTTCGACCCGACCCGACAGAATCTCGTCGGCTCGCCGCTCGACTTCTAGAATCCAGGCCGCTTGCGAATCCTGGTCTTTCTCTCGATCGAGGCTTCGCAAGAGCTCATACGCAACCTCCGCACGATCTCCGTCCGGTAGCTGCAGCGCTCTACTGAGGACCTTGTCCTTGGGACTCATACTCGAAGTCTACGTCGACCCGAGGCCTGTCGGCAGGGAGGGCACTGATTTGGAGCACGGCCTGGCCCGGGCGAACACGAGCCACAATGTTGCCTCCGCCCGCCCGCCTGTCCGGCGCGGCCTCAGCGAGCCCAGTGCGGGGTGATGTAATGCCCGGGACCGGTCGGCAGCACGATCTGGTTGCGGCCATCGAGGGTCGACACGACCAGCTTCGAGCCGCCTTGGCGGTTCGTGGTGAACATCAACAGGCGCCCGTTCGGAGCGAACGTGGGCTCCTCGTTGTTGCCCTGGTCCTGGGTGACGCGCGTGATCTTCCCGGTCTCGACCTCGACCGTGAACACGTCGAAGGCGATGCGCTCGTCGCGTGCGGTGAAGGCGATCAGATCACCGCGCGGCGACCAGCTCGGGGTCTGGTTGTAGTTCCCCTGGAAGGTGACCCGGCGCACGCCGGTGCCGTCGGCGTTCATCACGTACACCTGCGGCGAGCCCCCGCGGTTGGAGACGAACGCGATCCGCTTCCCGTCCGGCGACCACGAGGGGCTGCTGTTGATGAAGAAGGGGGTGTCTGTAAGCTGCTTCGGCTCGGAGCCGTCCGAATTGGCAACCCAGAGCTGCGTCCCCTCGCCCTTCGATTGAGACCACGCGATCCGCTTGCCGTCCGGCGAGTACGCGACGCCGGTCGCCATGTTCCCGTTCTTCACCAAGGGGACCGGACTTCCGCCCGGGCGCTGCATGTAGATGTCCGGCTTGCCCCCTCGATACGAGGTGTACGCCACGCCCACGCCATCTGGTGAGAGGGAGGGGAGCACGTTGAGGCCGTTTCCGGCGAGCTCGCGGGCGCTCTGACCATCCCAGTCCGCGACCCACACCTCGCGCGACTGACCGTTCTTCTTCACGTAGGCGATCCGCGACTGGAACGGACCGGGCTCGCGGGTGAAGTGCCTGTAGAGCGCGTCGGCGAAGAAATGCGCCAGCGCCCGCGGCTGGGTCTGCGGCACCGAGTGGCTGAGCTTCAGCTCCTCGCGTCCGGTCGACACCGAGAACAGCCGGAGCTCGCCGCGGAGCTGATCGCCCTCGGTGGTGAGCTGCGTCTTTACCAGCGCCTCCGCTCCGACGTCCGCCCAGCGGGGGAACTTGATCGTCCCGGCGGTCACGCCTTCGGAGGGATCGGCGAGGTAGCTCTTGCGGTCGAGCACCTGGAAGATTCCGGCGGCGCTGGCGTCGAACATCAGCGCGTCGTCGAAGCTGGACGCGTCGGCGGGAGGCACCTGGCCCACCGGCTGCGTCTTCGGAATGGCTACCGGAAGCGGGCGGAAGTTGGCGCCGGAGATCTCCAGCTTCACCTGCGCCTGCGCTGCCGTCGCGAGCAGGACGACTCCCAGGAGTACGGCACGGGGGGAACGAATCACGTTGGACCTCACAGAGCCTTGAACTCGAGGATGACGCCCTCGTCCTCGAGCGTGTCCCTCAGGTGCTCGGGCGGGGGCGCGAAGGGCGCGGCTTTCTTCACCGCGGCCACGACGGCGGAATCGAACAGGGTGTTCCCGGAGGGCTTCGACAATTTCACCTCCATCAGCGAGCCACGGCGATCGACGCGGAAGAACACCTCCGCCTTCAAAAACATCCGCTCCTGCTCGCTGATGGTCTGAGACACGTCGTAGTAGCGTCGAACCTGTGCGGTCACGGCGCCGTAGTACCGCTCGCCCTCCTGGACCGCCGAATCGCCGAACGGATCGCCGTCCTCCGCGCCCTCGAGCTCCTCCGGCTTCGCCGAGGCCTTCCCGAACGCGCTGAACAGCGCATTGCGTCGCTCGTTGCCTGTCTTCTCGCCTGCCTGCTTCGAGGGGGCGGGCTTCGTCTCCGGCTTCACTCCCGGGATGGGCACCGCCACGGCGGACTTCTCCGGCGGCTTCGGCGCGACCGGGTCCGGCTTCGGACCTTCGACCTGCTTCGGGGGAGGTGGGAGCTCTTCCTTCCGGGGCAGGAGCTTCTGATCCCGAGGCTTTCCGAGCCGGACCAGGGAGGCCTTGATCGGCTTCTGGTCGAGGTCCATCGGCGCGGACCCGCCGAACATCCCCCACAGGATCGCTGCGATGACCACCGCCGCGTGCAGCCCGATCGACACGAGCACGTACGGCACCGCTGGCGTCGCGCGTCGGGTGAGGAGGCTGTAGGAGGCGGAGGGCTGCATCCGGCTAGCGCTTCTTCTTCTTCGACTGGGTGTTCGACATCGGGTCGGTGATCATCCCGACGTTGGGAATGCCGGCGCGCTGGGCCGAGGCCATGACCTCGACCACCATGCCGTAGGGGATGTCCCGGTCGGCGTGCAGGTAGATTTCCTTGTCCGCCTGCGCCTTCGCGTTCGCCTTGAGCTTCTCCTCGAGCTCTTCGAGCGGGACCTCGGCCTCGCCGATGAACACGCGCTTCTGCGCGTCGATCGAGAGCACGATCTTCTTCTCGGTCGCCTCCACAGGCGCGGCCTTCGCGTCCGGCAGGTTCACCTTCACGCCCTGCTGAATCAGCGGCGCGGTGATCATGAAGATGATGAGGAGCACCAGCATCACGTCCACCAGGGGCGTGACGTTGATCTCGCTCATCGTCGTGCGGCCGTTTCCTCCGCCGCGTCCGGTGCCCATGCCCATGCGTGGTGCTCCCGGCTACTTGAAGAAGTGCCGCTTCACGATGTTCAGGAAGTCGGCCGAAAAGTTGGACATCTCGGTGTCGAAGATCCGGATCCGCGAGATGAAGTGGTTGTAGGCCACCACCGCCGGAATCGCCGCGAACAGGCCTGCCGCGGTGGCGAACAGCGCGTTGCCGATCGGCGCTGCCACGGTGGCCAAACTGGCGTTACCCGCCTCGGAGATCTCGTTGAACGCGCTGAGGATGCCCACCACGGTTCCGAACAGCCCCACGAACGGGGAGGCAGCCCCGATGGTTCCCAGGAAGGGGACCGAGCTCTCCATCGAGGTGATCTCCGCGGTCGCCGCGCGGTTCAGCGCGCGCTCCACGTTCTCGATCCCGCCGAGTCGCTCGGCCATCGCTCCGTCCTTGCCCTCACGGGATTGGGAGAGCCTGGAGAGCTCCTCGTAGCCGGCACGGAACACCTTGGAGAGCGGCGAATCGGTGAGCGTCTGGGCGGTCTGGTAGATCGCCTCGAGCCGCGAGGCCTTCCAGAAGGTCTCCAGGAACTGGACCGACTGGGCCCGCGCCTTTCGGATCTGCAGGGACTTCATGGCGATCAACGCCCAGGAGGCGACCGACGCGCCCGCCAGGAGCAACAGCACCGCCATCTCGACCAGGGACGCTTCCTTCAGCACCTCGACCACGTCGAACGCGGCGAGCACCGGGGGAACGGAAAGACTCATGGGTCAACTCGCGTAACATCGCTACAGGGGTGGGTCAAACCTTCGCTCCCCCGGGTGAACTTGCTCGGATGGTCTGGCTCCAATGTCGGATTGAAACTTGCACGCCGGTTGGAATCTGCTGTGACCACGCAGGATCAGGCGCGGCTTGAATTTAACGAAACAACCCGCGTCGAGATGCAACGAACGCCGGAACAACCCGGCGCAGACCAGGACGACGTCATGAACATCAAGATCCTCGGCGCATTCCTCACAGCCCTCGTGATGAGCGGGTGCGTCGTCAGCAACGCTCCACCCGCTGCCCCGGGCGACGTGACCTTCGGTTGGTCGTTCGGGGGCGGGACCTGCTTCGACGTTCCAGACGTGAAGACGGTGGTGGTGAACATCGCGGGCCAGACGCTGGAGAACGACGGGGCCTACCCGTGCAGCGCCAACAACTTCCCCGGGATCGTCCTCCACGACTTTGCGCCCAGGACGTACAGCTTCACCATCGACGCGTACGACTACGGCGACAAGCGCATCTTCGTCGGCAGCGGGACCTTCACCGTGAACGGGAACGTCCGGGTGGACATCGATCTCCAGGCGGTGGGCGGATCGACCTCCTCCGCGTATCTGACGTGGCGCTTCCCGCCGAACGGGGGCAGCCAGAACCCGTCATGCAGCCAGGCCGGGGTGACGTACGTGGACGTGAGCATCGACGGCGCGCCCTGGGAGCGGTTCAACTGTGTGGACGGGTTCTCGATGCCGGGCATCACCACGCCGGATCTGAACGCCGGGACCCACGACATCTCCATCGTGGCGGTGAGCGCGGACAACTATCCGTACTACCGGTTCGACGGGAATCTGCAGACCTTCGCCGGCAGGAGCGTCGCGGCGGAGTACCACCTCAACTGGGCGGTGGGGGGAGCGGCGATCTCGTGGCAGCTCTCTGATGGTTCGGTCGGTCTGACGTGCGCGCAGGCGGGGGTCTCGACCGTCTACGTGAACTTCGAGGACGCCCAGGGCAACCTGGTCTACGGCGAGGAATGGGATGCCCAGCCGTGCAACGGGACGCCGGTGCTCTACAGCTATCTGCTGCCCGGCACCTACAGGGTCTATGTGGACGCAGTGGGCAGCGGGAGCTCCCGGTACGAGTCGAACATGAACAACCCGCCGCTGGTGACCATCCAGGCGGGCGTGTTCCCCAATGAGTCGAACCCGCTGGTCCTGAACCTGACGCGGATCTAGGCGACGGGCATTCGTTGATGGCGGATAGGGTCGAAGGAGCGACTTGGCTCCTTCGACCCCGTCGCGTTTCCAAGGCTCGCCGACCCCGGCCCTGGCCGGCGAACACCCGAGCAGGTACTCACCTACAGGGCGGAGGCCAATGCGTGATGTCCGGGCCGGCACCGTTTGTGCTACCTACCTCTGACATGCGTCTACCCGACCACGGTTCCATCGGCGTGTTCGACTCTGGCGTCGGAGGCCTCACGGTGCTCCGGGCGCTGATGGAGCGGCTCCCGTCGGAGTCGACGGTCTATCTCGGCGACACCGCCCGGGTGCCCTACGGGACGAAGTCCGCGGAGGTGGTCGTCCGCTACTCCCTCGGAAATGCGCGGTTTCTCCTCGAGCGCGGCATCAAGTTGCTGGTGGTGGCGTGCAACACGGCCTCGGCAGTGGGGCTGGATGCGCTTCGCGCCGAACTGGACATTCCGGTGCTGGGGGTGATCGAACCCGGCGCCATCGCTGCGGCCGCGCGGACGCGCACGAAGCGGGTGGGGGTGATCGGAACGCCGGGCACGATCCGATCGGGTGCCTACCAGCGCGCGCTCGAAGCCACGGTGCCGGGCGCGTTCATCCGCGCTCGCGCCTGCCCTCTCTTCGTCCCCCTGGCCGAAGAAGGCTGGACGCGCGGCGAGGTCCCGACGCAGGTCGCCCGCGAGTACCTGGGCGAGCTGTCGCAGGCGGGCGTGGACACGCTGATCCTCGGGTGCACGCACTACCCGCTGCTCCGCGAGGCCATCGGCGAGGTGATGGGGCCGAACGTCGCCCTCGTCGATTCGGCCGAGGCCTGCGCCGCCGCGGTGGCTTCCGAATTGGAATCGCGCGGGGAGTTGGCCGCCGGCCGGACTCCGGAGCACACGTTCTTCGTCACGGACGTGCCGGACCGATTCCTCGACGTGGGCGCGAGATTCCTCGGTCGTCCGATCGACAAAGCGGAGCAGGTCGACATCCGGCCGGCATAGGGCGGAAAAGTAGCCTGTCCCCTTCTCGGGTCGTGCTTAGGGTCCCCGCGGAGGACGACCATGCGCCCGATCCTGATTGCTCTCGTCGTTGCGCCGGTGCTCGCGCTCGCGGCGCCGGACGTCGGACAGCGGTTTCCTGAACTTCGGGCGGAGGACGTCAACGGTCAGCCGCAGACGACCGCGAAATTCCGGGGCGCGAAGACGCTGGTCGTGGCGGTCACCGACCGGAACGCGACGGAGCAGATGCGCCAGTGGTACGAGACGGCGGACCTGCACCTCCCGTCGTCGGTTCGACGTCTGTCAGTCATCTCGCTCGAGCTTCCGTTCTTCATCGGGGTGGAGATGGCCCGCGCGAAGGCACGCGAGCAGATCCCGAAGCAGTTATGGCCGGACAATCTCCTCGATGCTCGGGGGGAGCTGGGAGAACGGCTCGGGATCTCCGGGGGAAAGACTCCGTGGGTGTTCGCGCTCGACGAGAAGGGCAACGTGCTCGCGCGGTTTCACGGACCGGTGACGGCGCCGGGTGCCGAGGCGATCTGGAACGCGCTGAAAAAATAGCGCCTACGCCGCCGCAGCTGCGGAGACTCGAACGAACGCGTTGTAGTCGGGCTCTCCCGAAACCGGGTCGTACTTCCGGCCGACGAGCACGTTGCACTCGGGCCAGAACGCCTGGAGGTGTCCGGGACGGCAGGGGCCGATGGTGCAGACGCCTTCCATGGTCCCGAGCTCGCTGGTGAGTCGCACCGGATCACCTGCGGCCAGGCCCAGGCGGGCGGCGTCTTCGGGAGAGAAGAACACGGCCTTCCGGCTCGCTGCGCCGGTGATCATGTCCCGGTCGCCCCAGGTGATCGAGTTGAACTGCTTCCCGCGGCGGGACGCGAGGAAGAACATGCCCTCGGGCACCTCGACGCGTGGGAGCGAGAGCGCGCTGAACTGCGCCTTCGAGGCGGGCTGTAGGCGCTTGCCGCCCCACTGCACCCATTCGCCCGCTGCCGACAGCTTCTCGATGCCGGCGTACAGCGGCATCACCCTGGCCATCTCCTGGCGCACGCTCGCCGAATCCGGGAACGCGAACAGCTTGGGCTGCTCCGGGCGGAGCGCCTGGCCGATCAGGGTGGGGATCTGCCACTCGGCGCGGGCCTCGCCGATCTGGTGGCCGGTGAGCTCGGGCGTGAACCGGATGCGCCGCTCGGTCGACGTGGAGGTGCCGCCACCGGACTGCTCATAGCGCGTCTGCGCGGGGAGCAGCAGGATCTCCCCGTCCTCCGCTTCGGGCTCCACCAGCGCGGAGGTGTTGATCAGGATGTCCTGGTGCACGCGCAGGCGGATCCGGGACATCGAGCGGTTGGCCTGCGCGGGATCGGGCAGGGTGTCGAGGTAGTTCCCCCCGAGAGTGTAGAGGACGTCGAGCCCCGACTCTCCGGCGCGATCGATCAGGTGGGCGGCCTTCAAGCCGCGCCGCTCGGGGATCGGGTGATTCCACAACGCCGAGAAGCGCGCGACCGACTCGGGCGTGATGTCCACCGCGCCCGGCAGCTTGTCCGCGTCGACCCCGCACTCGGAAGTGCCCTGAACGCCGGAGTGCCCGCGGATCGGCATGAGGCCGGTCTTCTCCCGTCCGATGTTCCCCCGGCACAGCCCGAGCTGGACGACCGCCTTGACGTTGTCCACCCCGTGCCGATGCTGCGTCAGCCCCATGCTCCAGACCAGCACCGCGGTCTTCGCCTGCTGGTACTGCGCGGCGAGCCGCTCCATGTCGGCGCGGGTGACGCCCGAGCCCTGCTCGAGCTCTTCCCACGTCAGTGCTTCGAGCTGCGCCTCGAGCGCGTCGAAGCCGACGGTGTGCGCCTCGATGAACGTGCGATCGAAGCCGTTCGACGCCTTCAGCGCCTTCATCACGCCGAGGCAGAAGTAGACGTCGCCGCCGGCCTGGACCTGGAAGAAGTCGTCGCAGATCTTCGTGCCGAACACCGCCGAGCTCGCGACCGACGGGACCCAGTAGCGGTCCAGCGCGGGCTCGCGGAACGGGTTGATCACCACCACCCGCGTCCCCGCCTTCTTCGCGTAGTGGAGGTACTTCATCATCATCGGCTGGTTGTTCGCGAGGTCGGTTCCGAAGAGCAGCAGCAGCTCCGTGCCGACGATGTCTTCGAGGGAGCAGGTGGTCGCGCCGTAGCCAATCGTCTCCTTCAGCGCGCTGGTCGATGCGGCGTGACACAACCGCGCACAGCTGTCGACATGCGGCGTCCCGGCGATGCGCGCGAGCTTCTGGAACACGTAGTACGTCTCGTTGGTGAGACCGCGACTGGAAGCGAAGAAGCCCACCCGATCCGGATCCGCCGCGCGCAGCGCGTACGCGACCTTCTTCGTCGCCTCTTCCCAGGAGATCCGCCGGAAGCCCGGCTGTCCCTTCCGGTACAGCAGCGGATAGGGGAGTCGCCCCATCTGATGAAGTTGCTCGTTGGTGAAGAGCCGGAGCCTGCGGAGGTCGGTCCACGCGTCGTCGGGGAGGGCGGGCATGGTGTTCAGGCGGAGGAGCTTCAGTCGCGTGAGACACAGGTGGGTGCCTGTAATCACGTTGTCCCGGAGCCCGTAGGGGCCGAGTGAGCAGCCATCACACACGCCGTTCCGCAGCACCTTCCACGCCCACGGCAGCTCGCGACGATTCTCCCACGCGACCTTCAGCATCTCCCGGAAGTGCCTCGGCTTGGTCGTCCAGAGCAGGCCGAAGGGGAACCACGCACAGATCCATTTCCAGAGTCGCTGTAGAAGCACTGCGGCAACCTACTACCCATTGGGCGAGGCTCGGAAGTCGCGCTACGTTTCGTGCAGGAGGACTTCCGAGCTGATCCAGATTGGCGAATTACTGAGGCATCTCGCGCGACCAGACGTCGTGGAGCTCGCGTTCGCCTCGGGCCGTGCACCTGCCGTGAAGGCGGCCGGCGTGTGGAAGTCGGTGGCTCCGCAGGCGCTGTCGAGCGACGCCATCGTGGCGCTCCTCCAGGAGGCCGGCGCGGTCGAAGCGGCGTGGCTGTCGGACCAGCCTGCGCAGTGGGCTCTCGCGGTGGAGGATCTCGGAAGAATCGGCGTGGTCGCGGTTCGGCGAGGCGACGTGTTGCAGGTCCGCATCAGTCGCATCGCCGAGAGCGATCCGTTCGTCTCCCGCCCACCGGTCGACCCGAACGCCGAGGCTGCGGCGCCGACTCCCGTCGCCGTGAAGGTGCAGCCGGCGATCGGACGGCTCGGGTCGTTCGAGGATCTCGTCGCGGCTGCACGGAAGCTGAGCGCGAGCGATCTCCACATCATCGCGCTCCGACCGCCCATGTTCCGGATCGCCGGAGAGCTCGTGCCGAAAGGCGACCCGATCAGCGCGGAGGGCGCGGAGCAGCTCGTCATGCCGTTGGTGCCGCAGCGCCTGGTTCCGGTGCTGGACCGCGACGGCTCCTGCGACTTCGCGCTCCAACACCCCTCTGCGGGGCGGTTCCGGGTGAACGTCTCCCGGCACCGCACCGGACTGAAGGCGTGCCTCCGGGTGATTCCGCCGGAGGTGCCCACGCTCGCATCGCTCGGACTGCCGGACAGTCTGGCGCAGGCGACGCACCATCACCAGGGGCTGATCGTGGTCACCGGTCCTTCGGGCCAGGGGAAGACCAACACGCTCGCGGCGCTGGTGAACCTGATCAACTCCGAGTCCTCCCACCACGTCATCACGGTCGAAGATCCGATCGAGTTCGTCCACCCGCGCAAGAAGGCGATGATGAGCCAGCGCGAGGTCGGTTCCCACACCCGGACCTTCCAGAGCGCCTTGAAGGCGAGCCTTCGCGAGGATCCGGACGTTATCGTCGTCGGCGAGCTCCGCGACACCGAGACGGTCCGCATGGCGCTCTCCGCCAGCGAGACGGGGCACCTCGTGATCGCCACCATGAACACCCCGAGCGCGGCACGGACGATCGATCGGCTGATCGACCTGTTCCCGCCCGCGGATCAGGGGCAGGTGCGAATGACGCTCGCGGTCGGCCTGCGGATGATCGTGAGCCAGCGGCTGGTGCCCAACAAGGCGCGTGACGGGGTGGTCGCCGCGGCGGAGCTGCTGCCCGGCTCGATCTCGCTCGGCAACCTCATCCGCGACGAGAAGACGTACCAGATCCCCTCGTTGCAGCAGCGAGGCAAGTCGATGGGGATCATCCGGCTCGACGACTCGCTCGCGCAGCTCGTCCACGCCGGGAAGACGACCCTGGAGATCGCGCAGGAGTACGCCGAGTCTCCCGATGAGCTGCCCAACATGGTGAAGCAGCTCGCGCAGCCGGCCCCCTCCGCCGTGGCTGAACCCAAAGCGCCCGGGAAGCTGGGCGGCATCCTCGGACGAAGGTAGCCAGACCGCCATGGCGCAGATCGACAGACTCTTCGACATGCTCCTCGAGAAGAAGGGGAGCGACCTCCACCTCGGCGTGGGCTACCCGCCGCTCGGGCGGATCCACGGCACGCTCGCGCCGCTGCTGGACGCGCCCCTCTCGGCTGCCCAGCTCGAGTCGCTGCTGTTCGAGATCCTCGACCCGGTGCAGAAGAAGCAGATCACCGAGGAGCTGGACCTCGACTTCGCCTATGCGCTCGGGGCGAAGGCGCGCTTCCGCGCGAACTATTTCCACAAGATGACCGGTCTGGCCGCGGTCTTCCGCACCATCCCCACGAAGATCCTCAGCCTCGACGACCTGGGCGCGCCGGAGATCGTGCGCCAGCTGGCCGAACGCAGATCGGGGCTCATCCTGGTCACCGGACCGACGGGGAGCGGAAAGTCCACGACGCTCGCGGGGATGATCCACCACATCAACAGCACGCGGCAGGCGCACGTCCTCACGATCGAGGACCCGGTCGAATTCGTGCACACACCGGCGAAGTGCCAGGTCACGCACCGGGAGGTAGGCCCGGACGCGTCGAGCTTCGCCGCGGCCATCCGCTCGGCGGGCCGCGAGAACCCCGACGTCATCCTGATCGGCGAGCTTCGCACCAACGAGACGATGAAGATGGCGCTGCAGCTCGCCAGCTACGGCATCCTCGTCTTCGGAACCGTCCACACGAACAGCGCGCCCGCCACCATCGACCGCATCATCAACGCGTTCCCCGCCGACGAGCAGCCTCAGGTCCGCGGGATGCTCGCCGAAGGCCTGGTCGGGATCGTCGCGCAGCAGCTCTGCAAACGCGCCGATGGGAAGGGACGGGTGGCGGCGCTGGAGATCCTCGTCGGCTCGCCCGGTATCGCCTCGATGATCCGCGAGGGGAAGACGTTCCAGATCCCCAGCAGGATGCAGGCAGGCCAGGCCCAGGGAATGCAGACCATGGACATGGCCCTGGAGAAGCAGTTGACGACCAGGGTCATCGCGCCGGAGACCGCCCTGGAGAAGGCCAGCGACAAGGAGGCGTTCGCGAAGGTGGTCGAGCGCTTTCAGCAGGCCGAATCAGGCTCGGTCATGCGCTGACCTTCATGTCCACCTCTCCGAGCTCCACTCATTCCCCGGCGGGTTCGGTCGCCGTCGCGCTCGGACTGCTGTACGTCGTCTGGGGTTCGACGTACCTCGCCATGCGCTTCGCGCTCGAGGGCTTCCCGCCGCTGCAGATGGCGGGGATCCGCTTCGTCATCGCAGGAACCTTGATGCTCGGTTTCCTGCTGGCGCGTGGAGAGAAGCTCCCCACGCTCCGGCAGTGGGGCGCGAGCGCAATCACCGGGACGCTTCTGCTGGGATTCGGAAACGGCTGTGTGGCCATTGCCCAGCAGTGGGTCGCCTCCAGTCTCGCGGCGGTGATGGTCGCGTCGATGCCGCTGTTCGCAGCGATCTTCGCCGGGTTCTGGGGAAGCTGGCCGCGTCCTCTGGAGTGGGCCGGCATCGCGCTGGGGACGCTCGGCGTCCTCCTGCTCAATCTCGAGGGTGATCTCCGGTCGAGCCCCCTGGGCGCGATGCTGCTGCTGCTCGCACCGCTCTGCTGGGCGCTGGGCTCGGTCTGGGGAAGGTACCTCCCGCTCCCGAAAGGGCCGCTCGCCAGCGCGACGCAGATGCTGTGCGGAGGTGTCCTGCTGCTGGTCGCCAGCCTGATCCACGGAGACCCGCTCCCTGCGCCGGGGCTCGAGTCGCTCCTCGCCCTCGGGTACCTGGTCCTGTTCGGGTCGATTGCCGGGTTCAGCGCGTACGTTTTCCTGCTGCGGACGGTCTCCCCTTCTCTCGCGACGAGCTACGCGTACGTGAATCCGGCCATCGCCGTCCTGCTGGGCGTCTGGCTGGGCGGGGAGCAGGTCGGTATGCACGGGATCTTCGGGATGGTTGCGATCATGGCGGCGGTCGCGGTGATTGCGCTTCGACGGGAGCGCACTCCGGCGAGATGACTACGTTCAGCCCTGGGGAGTCTTTCGCGGGCAGGATCATGCGCTTCGAGGAAACGTGGAGATCCGCCTGGACGCGCGGCTCGAATGAGCCCTCCGGTCGGGCGCTGCGCGGATAGCATCTGGGTATGGCCTTGATCACGGACAGGTCGATCGCGCGTCGCGGCGTGGTGCGGGTGAGTGCGGACGCGACCGAGCGGGTCGAGGACGCCATCGCGGTGGAGGAGCCGCTCGAGATCCGCGTGAATGGTGAACCGGTCGCGGTGACGATGCGTACCCCCGGCGACGACCACCGGCTGGCGATCGGGTTTCTCTTTGCCGAAGGGATCATCCGGGGACAGGACGATCTCGGGACCGTGACGCACTGTGGTCGTCCTGGCGAGGAAGGGTACGGGAACGTGATCGACTGCCTGGCGGCCCCGGGGGTCCAGCTGGAGCTGGAGCGGCTGGAGACGTCGCGGCGGGGGACGCTGACGACCTCGGCCTGCGGGGTCTGTGGACGGCGGACGGTCGAGGACCTGGTGTCTGCTGCGGGTCCGGTCGAACGAGAGGTCCGGGTCCGGCGGAGTGTGCTGGCTGGCTCGACCGGGTTGCTTCGGGACGTTCAGCGCGTCTTCGAGCAGACGGGGGGAACACACGCTGCGGCGGCGCTCGACGAAGCGGGTCAGCTGCTCGCAGGGTTCGAGGACGTGGGACGGCACAACGCGGTCGACAAGGTGGTCGGCGAGCTGGTGCTGAGGGGGCTTTCGGCGCGTCGCGCGGGGGTCGGGCCGGGCATTCCGGAGATCGGGACGCCGGCGATTCTGGTCGTCAGTGGACGGGCGAGCTTCGAGATCGTGCAGAAGGCTGCGCGCGCCGAGATTCCGGTGGTCGCGAGTGTCTCGGCCGCGAGCTCGCTGGCGGTGGATCTGGCGGAGCGGGTGAACGTGACGCTCGCGACCTTCGTCCGCGGCGGCGCGTTCAACCTGTGCACGCATCCGGAGCGCGTCTTGCTCGAAGGGTGATCGTCTCTCTTCGCATCCGGCACCCCTACCGGGGGCTGGTTGCGAAGAGAATCTCGGGACTCTCGAGAAGCCAGGTCATGAGCTCCTCCATTGCGTCGAGGGACGGCGGCTCGGGGCCGTCGAGCACACGGAGGACGCCCTCGCGCGAGAGTGGCTCGGTTCC
>JBAWAM010000312.1:0-4916 GCA_049589315.1 Myxococcaceae bacterium | reverse complement strand
GGCTCCGATGACGCGCTGTGTGCGCAGGCGGCGTCGGAGGCCCTCAACGAGATCAGCCGCGCCGGAATCGGTCCGGATCAGCGACGCTGGTCCGCGTGGTGGGTGGAGAACCGCCGCCGCTCGCGGGCCGAGTGGCTCATCACCGCGCTCCGTCACGCCGAGGTCGACGTGCGACTGTCCGCGATCGAAGAGCTGTCGCGCGCGATGAACGACAACCTGGGCTACTTCGCCGACGCTCCCCACGCCGCGCGCGATGCGGCGGTGGCGAGGTGGCTGGGCGCCCTCGCGCAGAACCCGAAACTGAAGCGCATCGACTGAAGAAGACCTGGTCCCTCACATGCTCGCGCTCGTCCTCGCCTCCGCGCTCGCCGCCACGCCCCGCCCTCTCCCCGACGCACCGTCCGGGATCTACGTTCCGCAGCTCGATCGCACCGACGGTGTCATCGCGTTCATGCAACGCGCCGGAGAGCGTTCGGTCCTGCTGCGCCCGGCGACGTGGTTCTCCGAGTTCCACCCGCTCCTGTTCATCGACTTCACCCGCCCCGACTCGCTCGAGGCTGCGGGGATCCAGAAGCGCGGGAGCGCCACGGTCAGCTTCCGCAAGGACGGCCGGATGACCTGCCTCGAGCTGTCCGACCCGAAGCGCTTCGACCAGCGCACACGCGAGAAGCTCTCCGCCCTGGGCACCCTGTGGGAGGGCAAGGTGAAGGGCGTCCCGGTGGTCGCGGCGAAGGGCCCGGACGGGACCGTGCTCGCGGGACACGCCACGAAGAACACCATCTCCTGCGCGTTCGTGAGCTCCACGGATGCGAAGGCGCTGATGGAGTCGGCAGCGACCGCGGTGACGAAGCCTGTGGTCAAGGGGAACTGGGCGTCGGCCCGGAAGCTCCCGGGGTCGGTGGTGCTGGTGATGGAGGAGGGCGCGGCGGGGCTCACGGGCGAGGCCACCACCCTCCGGGTGGAGGGACGTTCGAGCTCGCTCCCGATCCCCGCAGTGCAGAAGATCTCGGCCAGTCCGTACGCAGGCCTCTCTCCTGCGGGGATGCTGGTCGCCCGCGCGTCGGTGTCGGCGAAGGATGCACCGCTCGCGCTCCGCGCCCTCACCCGCGAGGTCTCCCGCTTCTGCGACGGCTGCGGCGCGGGGGTGAACGCGTTCGAGGCGGCCATCGCTCGCGAGCTCACGGGTCAGGTCGCGTTCGGACTGCGCACCCTCCAGATCCGCGGCCGGCTGAGGACGCCGGCGCAGCGCTTCTTCGCCGCGAAGCAGGCCTGGCTCGCCGAGGTCGGCAATACGGGCAAGGTGAAGGAGGCGATCGCGAAGCTGTCGACCCTTCCCGGTGCGAAGCCGAGCGCGGATGGCTGGGTGATCCCGCTCGACGGCGGAGAGGTCCACGTCGGGCTGCGCGATCGGCACCTGTACCTGGCAAACGACGCGGCCGCGCTCGACGCGCTGTGGACGGGACTGCCCACGAAGGGGGCGAAGGTCGAGCACGGGGCGGAGTTCGTGCTCGGGCCAAAGGCAGTGTCCCAGACGCTCGCGTCGATCTCGCTGTTCGACGTGGTCGGCTCGAAGGAGCTCGCCGGGTTGTTCGCCGCGGGGACGGAGCTGGGACCCGTGCTGTCCATCACCGATTCGCTGAGTGGCTGGGCGGACGGAGGCGGTGACGGGCACCGCTTCGGGATTCAGTGGAAGCTGAACCCCTGAGCTCATCGGCAGGTAAACGCTCCTCCATCCATGCTATCCGCCCCCTCTGGGCTCGAGGCCTGCTCGGGCTCGTCCATCGAGCGAGGGGAACGGATGAACACGGCAACGAAGCTGTTCCTGACGGGAGCGCTGGGACTGGGGCTGGTCGCGTGTGGTCTGCAGCCGAATGACCCGGGCACGACCGCGGACGCGGGCAACCCACCACCTGCCGGAAAGTCCGCGAGCGAGTTCTGTACCGCGCTGAACCAGGCGACCGTCGATGCAGCGGCGCAGTGCTACGGCGGACCACCGGACCTGTGGAGGAGCTTTCTCTTCAGGGGCAAAGATCCCTGCGAGGACATCGACAAGTCGATCGCCTCGGGTCGCTTGACCTATGACGCGGCGGAGGCAGAGGCGTGCTTGACCGCTCTGGGATCCGCGACTTGCACAGACATCTACGCGCGGCTCAATCCGGCCGTCTGCGACAAGGTGCTGGCGGGCACGGTGCCGAAAGGCGGCGCGTGCTACGACACCGCGGACTGCGCCGGCGACGCGTTCTGCACCGCCGACAGCCGCACCTGTCCCGGCGTCTGCAAGGCGAGAGTTCCTGCGGACGGAACCTGCGCCGCGGACGACCTCTGCGTATCCGGACACGAGTGCGTCAGCGGCGTGTGCACCCCGGTGTCTACGTCGAACCTGGGAGCCGTGGGCGCGGCGTGTGGTGGCGGCACTGCGGGCTGCAAGCCCTCTCTGGCCTGCGACGCCAGGACGGGGACGTGCGTGCCCGTCGTCCGTGAGGGACAGGCCTGCAGCTTCGGCGGCAGCACCTGTGAGCTCTTCACGTACTGCGCCGAAGTCCGCAACACCTGCACGCGATGGGGAAGCGCCGGCCAGGAATGCGGAGTGATCATGGTCGGAACGGAGTACGAGTACGCCGGCTGCGCCGCCGGGGCCTGGTGCGACACCGCCGCGGGCGAGCAGCGCGGAAAGTGCGCGGTCGCGAAAGATCCAGGACGGGCCTGCACCTCGAGCGAGGAATGCAAGACCGGTCTCTGCGTCGGCGGGACCTGCGCCACGACCTGCAGCGCGCCATAGATCGATGCGTTCGCGCTGCCGCGGGCCAACTCCGCTCCTGGCTCGCGCAGAGCCTTGACCTTTGACGGAAAACGTCGTCAACCTGCGCCGCCACACAGGTTGACAACATGCTCCGAACCTCCGCTCTCCTCGTCGTTCTGGCGTTCTCCCTCGCTGGATGTCCCACCGTTCCGATGTCGCCGGACACCGTTTCCTGCACCGGGGAGCAGGTCCCGTGCGGCGAGGTCTGCGTCGATCCGGACACGGATCCGCTCCACTGCGGCGGATGCGGCGTCGCGTGTAGCGAGCAGGACGACTGCGTGGAGGGCGTCTGCGCGAAGACGTGCGCTGCCGGCGAGACGCGGTGTGGAACCGCCTGCGTCGACACGGACAGTGATCCAACCCACTGTGGCGCCTGCGGCACGGCGTGTGGCGACCAGGAGGAGTGCGTGGACCGCGTCTGCGCGAACGCGTGCGCCGCCGGCGAGACGCGGTGTGGAACCGCCTGCGTCGACACAGGCAGCGATCCGGCCCACTGCGGCGCCTGCGGGTCTGCCTGCGAGGCCGGGTGGGTCTGCAACGCGGGCGTCTGCGATTGCCCGCCCGAGCTCACGCGCTGCGACGGTACCTGCCTGGATCTCTCGTCGAGCGCCGATCACTGCGGCGCCTGCGGTACGAGCTGCCTGGGGTGGCCCGATGGGGTCGCCGGCACCTGCAACGCGGGCGTGTGCGTCCCCGAGTGCGCCGAACATCGCGCGGACTGCAACGGCGAGCTCGCCGACGGCTGCGAGCTGGAGACGCGCTCGGACAGGTGGAACTGCGGCGGATGCGGCGTCACCTGCGGCGCGCTCTGTGGCGAGGGCACCTGCCTCTCGGTCGAGCTCCCCAGCAAGATCTTCCATCACGTCTGCGCCCGCCACGGCGATGGGCGGGTGTCGTGCTGGGGCCTCAACATGCACGGACAGCTCGGCACCGGGAACACGAACAACAGCTCCCTGCCACTGCTCCTTCCGCTCAACCAGGTCGCGGAGATCGCCACGGGTGAGAACCACTCCTGCGCTCGGACGATGGACGGTCTGGCGTGGTGCTGGGGTCGCAACGATCGCGGTCAGCTCGGAACGGGAGATGCGCTCCCCTACAGCCAGCCGCAGCAGGTGATGGACGGCGCCGTGCCGCTCTCCGGCGTCGAGGAGCTGGCGCTGACGGACGCCTCCACCTGCGCGCGCCTGACGAACGGGGTGGTGAAGTGTTGGGGCAGCGGACAGCACGGGCGCCTCGGCAACGGCAATACACAGGATTCGCTGGTGCCGGTCACCGCGCTCGAGGGCATGGCGGAGCTGCAGGGCGCCACCGGACTGGCGGCGGGTACAGCGCACGTCTGCGCACGGATGAGCGACGGGACCGTGCGCTGCTGGGGCCGCAACAACAACGGCCAGCTCGGGATGGGCGACAGCGGGTCGAGCACGGACCGCAGCTCACCTGCGCAGATCCCGGCGTTGACCGGTGTGGATCAGGTCGTCGCCGCCGGCTTCCGGACATGCGCGAGGAGCGGCGGCAGCGCGAAATGCTGGGGCCAGAACCTGTCCGGACAGGTCGGCGACGGAACCACCGTCCAGAAGACCTCGCCGGTAGACGTGCTCGGGCTCACCACCGCCGCCCAGCTCATGATCGCTCCGAACCACGGGTGCGCCCTGCTCTCCGATGCCACCGCGCGGTGCTGGGGCTTGAACAACGTCGGCCAGCTCGGCGATGGGACCACCACCAACAGCTCGAGCCCGATCACCGTCCTCGCCCCCGGTGCGACCACGGCCTGGACCGGGTTGAAGGACATCGGGGCGGGCGGCGCGCACACCTGCGTGGTGGCCGGTGATGACTCCGTGCGGTGCTGGGGCATGAACAACTACGGGCAGCTCGGGGATGGGAACACGAGCAACGCGGCCCAGCCGGTGAACGTGATCTGGTAGGGGGGACCGCTACTTTTCCCAGCCCTCTCGCGTGACGAAGGTTGCCACGCGGCTCCGCACGTCGTCACGGATCTCGCGCACACGCTCCATGGACTTGCCCTTCGGATCCTCGAGAGCCCAGTCGTCGCGTCGCGCGCCCGGGACAAAGGGGCAAGCGTCTCCGCATCCCATGGTGATCAACCAGGAAGCGCCTT
>JBAWAM010000311.1:0-12245 GCA_049589315.1 Myxococcaceae bacterium | reverse complement strand
CCGCGACCGCGACGCCGCTCAACACCGCCGGCCAGGTCGACGGCGCGATCTGCCCGCAGGACCAGGACCACTTCTCGGTGGCGGTGCCGTCGGGCAGGGGCGTGAGCGTGTCGCTGATCAACTACAGCTCGTCGAACGGATTGCTGAGGCTGTGCCTGTTCGACGGGGCCACGGAGCTGGCCTGCTCGGAGGACACCGGCACGCCGGTCATCACCGCAGCCTCCGGGCAGGCGGGTGGCAAGAGGCTGCACATAACGGTGAGTGCGGTCGATCCCCGATCGGCCAACACGTACACCGCGAAGGTGGAGTTCCAGTGACGCGGGGGGAGGCTGGAATGAGCACGAGGTTCGTTGCTGCGCTGGTGTTCTCGCTGTCGGTCGCGCTGCTCGGTTGTCCCGGTGAGGACACGTCTGCCGATGCGGGCACTCGAGATTCGGGCTTCGATGCAGGCGTCGACGCCGGTGTCCCCGATGCCGGTCAGCCCGATGCGGGGGACCTCGACGGCGGGGTGCTCCCCGAGCTCGCCATCCTCAAGGTCCTCCCGCCGCGTGCGCCGACCACCGGCAACGTGCAGGTGCTCCTGCAGGGCTCCGGCTTCGTCGCCGGCGTCGCCGAGACCGCGACGGGGGCGAAGCAGAAGACCACTCTCACCGTCGGCTCGAACCCGGTGATCGACTTCCAGATCATCGACGACCAGACCCTGGACATGCGGGTTCCGCCGGGCCAGGCGGGCCTGACCAACATCACGCTCAAGAACGACCGTGGCGAGCTCGTCTGCAAGGGCTGCTTCACCTACTTCGACGAGGTCTTCCTCACGTCGGTGACGCCCGCCGAAGGCCCGCTCGCCGGTGGCAACGAGGTCACCCTCAAGGGCGGCGGCTTCACGCCCGAGCTGCAGATCCTCTTCGGCCAGGTGTCGGCGGCGGAGTTCATCTTCGACTCGCCCAACCAGATCCGGGTGAAGGTCCCGCGCGGCACTGCGCTCGATGCGGTCGACGTCACCGCCTTCAGCAAGAACGGCGTGGGCGTGCTGCGGCGCGCGTACCGGTACCAGGAGGACCTGCGCATCTCTGCGATCGCCCCGCTCACCGGACCGCTCGCGGGCGGCACGAACATCACGCTCACCGGAAAGGGCTTCACCGGCGCGACCGGCGTGACCATCGGCGGGGTGCCGGCGACGAACGTCACCGTCGTCAGCGACACCCAGCTCACCGCCACCACGCCGGCCGTAACCGCGGCGGGCGCGTTCCCCGTTACCGTCACCACCCCGCGCGAGAGCTGGACCGTGCGTGACGGCTTCTCCTACGTGAGCGGCGCGGGGTTCGCGGTGTACGGCGTGTTCCCCCACGTGGGCTCCCAGGCCGGTGGCAACACCGTGACCCTCACCGGCGAAGGCCTCGACTCAGGCGGCCTCGTCGTCACCATCGGCGGCGTGGCCGCGACGGTGGTGGCGGCGAACGAGAGCACGGCCCGGGTCACCGTTCCGGCACGGACCGGCGGACGCAAGGTGGACGTCACTGCCACGGCGGGGGCCCAGACGTCGACCCGGCCCGGTGGCTACACCTATCGGCTCGAGCTCGGGAGCATCTCGCCCAACCGCGGCCCACAGCTCGGCGGAACGGTGGCGAGCATCGTCGGCGTCGCGCTGCCGGCCGATGCCGAGGTGTTCCTCGGTTCGTCGAAGGCGCAGGTGCAGATGGTCGGCGGCGAGACCTCGATCGCGCTGACCACGCCGAAGGGGCAGGGCGGCAGGGGCACCGACGTGCTCGTGCGCGAGGCCGGCGACCCGGAGAACGAAGCGGTCCTCCCCGGCGCGTTCACCTTCGACGAGGCGATCTCGGTCGGTCGCGTCCAGCCGGATCGCGGGGCGATCTCCGGCGGCACCCTGGTCACCGTGCTGGGCGCCGGGTTCGGTGAAGGGACCCTGGTCAGCTTCGCCGGTCAGGTCGCCAAGGACATCAAGGTCATCGACGCGCACACGCTCACCTGCCGCATCCCACGGGGCGACACCGGCGCGGTCGACGTGGGCGTGAGGCGGCTCACCGAGTCGGACACCCTCGAGGGAGGCTTCTCCTACTACGACCCGCGCAGCATCAGCGGCGGCCTCTCCGGCGGTCCGCTCACCGGAACCCTGAACATCAGCGTGATGGACTCGACCCAGGGCTTCTTCGGCCTGCCGGTCCAGCAGGCCACGGTGGTGCTCGGGCTGGACCCGTTCACGCCGTTCCAGGGGCTCACCGACGGACGCGGTCAGCTCACCTTCTCCGATCCGGCGCTGGTGAAAGCGCAGACGGTCACCGTGTTCAAGGAGGGCTACGAGTCGGTCACCGTCACCTCGGTGAACGCGACGAACCTCTCCGTGTTCGTCGCCCGCACCGGTGGTGGCGAGGGGAGCCCGGGATCGCCTCCGCCAGGGGTGCCGCCGTCGATCATCTCGGGACGGGTCAGCGGCTTCAAGGAGCCGCGTCCGCTCGGGCCGAACGAGCGACTGCAGGCGCGCGTGTTCGTGGCCCAGACGCATCTGTACGGCGGCACGCCCTACGGCGCGCGCCTGGCGGATCAGCGCGGCTCGGAGAAGTGGCTGCTCACGCGCGAGGATGGCGAGTACCTCGTCCTGACCACCGCCGGCGTGCGCGCGGTGTACGCGGTGATGGGCGTGTTCAACGCCGCGGCGAACTCGTTCGAGCCGTACCTCATGGGCGTGAAGCGCGGCGTCACCGTCTCACCCGACAACCCCGCGACGAACCAGGACATCGTGCTCGACATGCATCTGGATATGACGGTCCCGGTGACGGTGGACCAGCCCCTCGAGTCGGGGGGCGCGCTGGCACCCAACGAGCTCTACGCGTGGCTCGACCTCGGGGCCGAGGGACTCATCCCCAATCCCCACAACTGGGGCACCGGAACCTCTCCCCGCTCCTCGATCTCGGCGGACGCGGCGAGCTTCATGTTCCCGAGCTTCCCCAACCTCGACGGGTCGAACTTCGTGTTCATGAACCTGTCGCAGGACCCCATCACCGGGGTGTACAGCATGTTCTACCGGCGGCAGCCCGGTGACATCTCGACCACCGGGACCGGGGTGACCGTGGGGCCCATGCTCCCCATCCCGACCCTCACCGCGCCCACCGGAGTCACCGGCTTCAACGGGACCATCTCCTGGGCAGTGGACCCTGGAAGAGCGGTTCCGGACCTGTACAGCGTCAGCATCGTCCGGCAGACGCTGTTCGGCGACGTGACGGTCTGGTCGATGGTCCTGCCGGGCACCGAGACGCAGGTGACCCTGCCGGAGGCGGCGGTGCAGAAGCTGAGGACCGAGGAGGCGGGCAACACACTCTTCGTGCAGATCACCTCCAGCCGCTCTCCCAAATTCAGCTACAACCAGTGGACCTACGACAGCCTCAACTTGACGAGCTGGTCGAGCTACACCGTTTCCGGCTCTGAGCCGTTCTCTCCCTAGCGGGGCGAGAGGTGACCGACGTGCAGCGATTCCATTCCTCAATCCGAGCGTCGCGCGCGGGGGCGTTGGTCCTGGCCCTGGCGGCTTCGGCCGTCGTGCTCAGCGGCTGTCGCGATACCAGCCAGACGCAGAGCACCGGGTGCAGCTCGGACCTCGAGTGCGTCCCCGAGAACAGCAACCTCTCCGCCGAAGACTTCCGCTGCGAGCTCGAGACGGGCGTCTGTTACTGCCGCACCAACAACGCGTGCCCGGCGAAGCAGTTCTGCAACACCGCCGGGTTCTGTCAGGACAAGTCGGGCTGCGAGAAGAACGAGGACTGCATCGACCCCTCGCTGTTCTGCGACACGAACACCGGGACGTGCCTGTCGGAGGGCCGCTGCACCGTGGACCTCCACTGCCCGCTCGGGCAGGTCTGTGATACCGCTGCGAGCCGCTGCGTCGACGGGTGTCGTACCAACGGCGACTGCCCGAACGTCTCCTGCCGCTGCGGCGAGCTCCCCTGCAACTGCCAGGGCACCACGCAGGAGGAGATGCAGGCGTGTGAGATCGGCGTGTGCGATTCGAACTTCTGCTCCAACAACACGTACTGCCGGCCCGGTGAGCTCTGCGGGGCTCAGCCGGATGCGGGGATGACCCGGAACGCGTGCTACTCGGACTACGACCCGAACCGTCGGCCGTACTGTGACAACTGCGTGTTCGGCGGCTCCATCCCGCCGTGTGGCTCGGGGCCGAACTACTGCCTCGTGAACACCACCCACGGTGGCAGCTACTGCGGCGCGGACTGCTCCTCGGGTCAGGCCTGTCCCAACGGCTATCGCTGCGCGGACGTGATCGTCGTCGGCCTTCCGGGGACGGCGTCGTGCACCCGCGCCAATCCGTTCTGCCCGTCGAATCCGAACCTGCCGTGCACCGAAGACAGCGCGTGTCCGCGTGGAGGCGTCTGCCAGAAGCAGCAGGGCGCGACGAGCGGGTTCTGCGCCGGGAAGTGCTCGATCGACGAAGGTGACAACCAGGGCTTCTGCAGCTGCCTGGTCGACAACGACTGCGCCCAGGAGACCTGCAGCGCGGGTGAGTGCTCTGTCTCGCGCCGGCCCTGCGTCACCGAGCAGGATTGCCGCTCCATCCGCTGCGTGGACTTCGCCGGCGCAGGTGGCTGCCTCATCGGCCAGAACTGCGCGCCCGCCGATGGGCTGAGCTGCCTCGACGTGAAACCGCAACCGTAGTCGCGGCGTGACCGTACCGGAGCAGACGCTGCTCGCCGTGGATCTCGGCCTGCGCGCCGGCATGGCGCTCTACGGGAGCGACGGGCGGTTGCGTTGGTACCGCTCGACGAACTTCGGGACCATGGCGCGGCTGAAGCAGGGGCTGCGGACGGTGCTCGCCCAGGCGGGGCCGCTGGCGTGGCTCTACGCTGAGGGCGACCGACATCACTTCGATCTGTGGACGCGCGAGGCGACCCGGATCGGCGCCCGGCCGCGCCGGGTGGCGCCGGAGGAGTGGCGTCCGCGGTTGCTCCTCGGACGCGAGCGCCGCAGTGGTGTCGAGGCGAAGGAGTCGGCGGACCTGTTGGCGCGCGAGGTGATCGCCTGGTCCGGCGCCCCCGCCGCGCTCTCTCTGCGCCATGATGCGGCCGAGGCGATCCTCATCGGCCTGTTCGGTGTGCTCGAGATCGGGTGGCTCGACGGGTTGCCCCCGTCCATCGCCGCGCGACACGGCCGGACGTGATTCAGGGCTTTCTGTCGCGTCGCTTCTGCTGCCGCGCCTGCTCGGCCCGGAGCGCACCGCCCGCGCGGCGGCCGGCCACCTTCGTCATCTTGGACACCGGGTTTCCCTGCCTCTTCGGCTTCAGCTGACGCGCGTTCGTCTTCAGGCTCGCAGGGGTCCAGGATCTCACGGGAGCACCTCCTACTGGACACTGGGCGTGACCCTCGGGTGCGG
This sequence comes from Myxococcaceae bacterium, assembly GCA_049589315.1. Taxonomy (GTDB): domain Bacteria; phylum Myxococcota; class Myxococcia; order Myxococcales; family Myxococcaceae; genus JBAWAM01. The sequence continues at coordinate 6,850 of JBAWAM010000311.1, read as the reverse complement.
CAAGGCGGACCTCGCGTGGAGTGGGTGTATGGATTTGTATTTATGGCGGAAAATTACGTTGTAAATTGACGCGCACCGTCGGCTCGGCAAAGCATGACCCTCTGAGTTTCTTTCCTTGTCGAGGGGGTTTCATGGCTGTGCTGCACCGGGGCATCCCTGCTGGGGTCCGCCTTTTCGTCCTTCCGCTCCTGGCCGTCGGTGGCCTGATTTCGTCCGGCTGCTCGGGGTGCGGCGCGCCGCAGGTGGTTCCCCCGGCGGGAATCACCGTGAGCGAGACGAGCGGACCCACGACCGAAGCAGGCGCCCAGGCGACCTTCTCCGTCGCGCTCGCGAGCCAGCCGAAGGCAGACGTGGTGGTCGAGTTCACCTCGGGCGATCCGGCCGAGGGCAGCGCTTCCGGTCTCCTCACCTTCACGCCGGTCAACTGGAACGCGCCGCAGACGGTGGTGGTCACGGGCGTCGACGACGACGTGGCGGATGGCCCGCAGAGCTACACGGTCGTGTTTTCGCCGGCCCAGAGCTCGGACCCGGAGTACGCAGGGATGACCGCGAATCCGGTCGCCCTGCTCAACACGGATGACGACACGGCCGGGCTCACGGTGAGCGCGCCGTCGGGGAGCACCGGCGAGGCCGGCACCCAGGCGACCTTCACGGTGGTGCTCAACACGCAGCCGCGCAGCGAGGTGAAGGTGTCGGTGAGCTCGGAACGCGAGAGCGAAGGCACCGTGGGCTCCGACGAGCTGGTCTTCACGCCGACGAACTGGAAGGCGCCGCAGACGGTGGTGGTCACCGGCGTGAACGACGACGTCGCCGACGGTCCGCAGACGTACGCCGTGACGGTTTCGGTGCAGCCGGCGTCCTCCGAAGAGTTCCGGGGTGTGGCGGCGGCCACGGTGGAGCTGACCAACGTCGACGACGACTCGGCGGGCATTTCCGTCAGCGAGGTCAGCGGTCCGACGACCGAGGCGGGTGGCCAGGCGACGTTCACGGTGGTGCTGAACTCGAAGCCCATCGAGGACGTGACGGTGAGCTTCACCTCCGACAGCACCGACGAGGGCATGCTCACGGCGGAGAGCCTCGCGTTCACGCCGCTCAACTGGAACGCGCCGCAGACGGTGGTGGTCACCGGCGTGAACGATGACCTCGCCGACGGAAACCAGCCGTACAACATCGTGTTCGCTGATGCCGTGAGCGGAGATCCGGACTACGCCGGCATCGTCGCGCCCAGCGTCACGCTCACGAACACCGACGACGAGACCGCCGGAATCACGGTGAGCGCTCTCAGCGGTCTGACGACCGAGGCGGGTGGCCAGGCGACGTTCACCGTGGTGCTGAACTCGGAGCCCTACGCCGACGTGACGGTGAACTTCGCCTCGAACAACCCAGCCGAGGGAACGCTCACGGTGAGCAGCCTCACCTTCACTGCGCAGAACTGGCGGGCGCCGCAGACCGTGGTCGTGACCGGTGTGAACGATGATCTCGCCGACGGCAACCAGCCGTACGCGATCGTGTTCTCCGCCACGACCAGCGCCGACGCGGCGTACGCGGCGATCACTCCGACGAACGTGGGGATGACGAATACGGACGATGACTCCGCCGGAATCACGGTGAGCGCCATCAGTGGTCCGACCAGCGAGGCGGGTGGCCAGGCGACGTTAACGGTGGTGCTGAATTCGCAGCCCTATGCCGACGTGACGGTGAACTTCGCTTCGAACAGCTCGGACGAGGGGACGGTCCCCGCCGGCAGCATCACCTTCACCCCGGTGAACTGGAGGGCCCCACAGACCGTGGTCGTGACCGGTGTGAACGATGATCTCGCCGACGGCAACCAGCCGTACGCGATCGCGTTCTCCGCCACGACCAGCGCCGATCCGGCCTACGCGGCGACCACCCCGGCGAACGTGGCGGTGACCAACACCGACAACGACTCGGCGGGCATCACGGTCAGCGCCGTCAGTGGAGCCACGACCGAGGCGGGCGGCCAGGCCACGTTCACTGTGGTCCTCCGCTCGGAGCCGTTCGCGAACGTGACGGTGAACTTCGCTTCGAACACGCCGGGCGAAGGCGTCACCGGCGTGAGCAGCCTGCTCTTCACTCCGGCGAACTGGAACGCGCCGCGGACGGTCACCGTCACCGGCGTAAACGACGATTTCGCCGACGGCAACCAACCCTACGCGATCGTCTTCTCCGCCACGACCAGCGGCGACCCGGCCTATGCGGCGAGCACCCCGACGAACGTGGCGGTGACCAACACGGACAACGACTCGGCCGGAATCACGGTCAGCGCCATCAGCGCTCCGACCACCGAGGGTGGAGCGCAGGCCAGCTTCTCCGTGGTCCTCACCTCGAGGCCCTACGCCGACGTGACGGTGAGCTTCGCCTCCAACAACATCGGCGAAGGCACGGTGAGCCCGACCAGCCTCACGTTCAACTCGTCGAACTGGAACGCGCCGCGGTCGGTGACGGTGACCGGCGTGAACGACGACTACGCCGACGGGAACCAGCCGTACGCGATCGTCTTCTCCGCCACGACCAGCGACGACCCCGCGTACGCGGCCATCACCCCGGCGAACGTGGCGGTCAGCAACACGGACAATGACTCGGCCGGCATCACCGTCGGTTCGCTGAGCGGCCCCACCAACGAGGCAGGTGGCCAGGCTACCTTCACGATCGTCCTCACCTCGCGGCCGTATGCCGACGTGACGATTGGACTCGCCAGCAGCGACGCGACGGAGGCCCTCCTGGACCTGAGCAGCGTCACCTTCACGCCGGCGAACTGGAACGCGCCGCGGACAGTCACCTTGACCGGGGTCGACGATCTCGTCGCGGACGGGGACCAGGTGTTCCCGGTGACCTTCTCGTCCGTTGCCAGCACCGACCCGGCCTACGCGGCGATCGTCGTCCCCAACCTGCTGCTGACGAACATCGACGACGACTCCGCCGGCTTCGCCGTCTCCGCGGTGTCGGGCGCGACCAGCGAGGGCGGTGGCAGCGCGACCTTCACCGTGGCGCTCACCTCGCAACCGCTCGCCGACGTGACGGTGAGCTTCGCGTCGAACGACTCCACCGAGGTCACGATCGACGTGACGCAGCTCACCTTCACGCCGGCGAACTGGAACGCGCCGCAGACGGTGGTCGTCACGGGGTTCGACGACCTCATCGCCGACGGTAATCAGCCCTGGAGCGTGGTCTTCTCCGCCACGGCCTCCTCGGACCCGACCTACGCGGCGATCACTCCGCCGAACGCGACCGGCCTCAACCTCGACGACGACAGCGCGGGGATCGCAGTCAGCGCGATCAGCGGCGACACCACCGAGGCCGGCGGCACCGCGAGCTTCTCGGTCGTCCTGAACTCGGAGCCGACCCACGACGTGGTGATCAACCTCGGCACCAGCGACGCGACCGAGGGAACGGTGAGCGCCACCAGCCTCACCTTCACCCCTGCCAACTGGAACGTGTCGCAGCCGGTGACGGTGACAGGTGTCGACGACGCGGTGGCCGACGGTCACCAGCCCTACGCGATTGCGTTCAGCGCCACGACCAGCGCGGACTCCGTCTACGCCGCGATCACCCCGGTGAACCTGCTCGTCTCCAACCTCGACGACGACTCCGCCGGCATCATCGTTTCCGCGATCAGCGGCGCGACCACCGAAGCCGGCGGAACGACGATCTTCACGGCGAGGCTCAACTCAGAGCCGGTGGCCGACGTTCAGCTGAACTTCAACTCGAGCGACGTCGGAGAGGGCACGCTCAGCACCACGAGCCTGACGTTCACGTCCGCCAACTGGAACGTCGATCAGGTGGTGACGGTGACGGGCGTCGACGACGCGCTGCTGGACGGACACCAGCCGTACGCGATCGTGTTCGCCGCCAGCACCAGCGCAGACCCGCTCTACGCGGGCATCACTCCAGCGAACCGGACCCTGACCAACACCGACAACGAGACCGGCGTGATCACCTCCTGGAACTTCGACACCGGTCTTCAGGGCTGGACGGTGGCGGGCAACGGCGGTGCGGTCCAGTGGGCGGCGGACAACACGCCCGGCACCGTCCCGGGGGGCGCCTCATCGAGCGGCCCGTTCAGCCTCAACTACAACAACGGAACGAACTACAACGCCGGCGCGACCAACTCCGGGTCCGCTACCAGCCCCTCGGTGGACATCTCCCGGTTCACAGCGCCGCGACTGGTCTTCCGGTGCAACTACCAGACGGAGGACACGAGCGAGAGCTGGGACCGTCGCTTCATCGAGATCACCAACGCCGATTTCACTTCGGTGTTCAGCTCGGTTCAGGTGCATGCGGGCAGCAACCCGGCCGGAGCGTGCGCAGCGATGGGCGCGTGGCACACCCACACACTGCCGCTCGACCCCGCATGGGGGACCATCCGGATCCGCACCCGGTTCGACACCGTCGACAACATCATCAACGACTTCGCCGGCTGGTTCGTGGACACCGTCGAGGTCTCGGTACCGTAGCCCGGTGTGACGCGCCAGCGAGGGCCCCTCCGCGGGCCCTCGCATTGCGTCCGGGTCGATCCGTCACTGCGGCTCTGCCGCCAGTTCCTCGGCGCTGCTGTTGGCCAGGGTTCGGCGGAGGAGCGGGCCGATGGTGAGGCCCTGGAGGACGATGGAGATCACGACGACGACGTAGGTCATGGCGAGCACCATGTCCCGGTAGGGGATGTGAACGCCGTCGACCTGGGTCGGGATCGACAGTGCCAGCGCGACCGAGACGCCGCCCCGCAGGCCGCCCCACGTCAGGATCTTCACCGCGCCCGGAGTGAAGACCTTGCGCCGCCGCATCAGGCCCACCGGCAGCGCCACCGCACCGAAGCGAGAGAGGATGACCACCGGGAACGCGATCAGGCCGACCACCAGCGACTGCACATTGAGTGGAACGATGAGCAGCTCGAGGCCGATCAGCACGAAAAGGACCGCGTTGAGGATTTCGTCCATCAGCTCCCAGAAGGTGTCGAGGTGCTCGCGCGTGTGCTCGCTCATCGCGCCGGCGCGGCCTTCGTTCCCGATGAAGAGCCCTGCGACCACCATGGCGATGGGACCGGAGACGTGGATGGCGTAGGCGAGCGCGTAGCCACCTGCCGCCACCGCCAGGGACAGGAGGACCTCGACCTTGTAGTCGTCGACCTTCCGCAACATGAGCAGGGCGACCCAGCCGAGGAGCAATCCGTAGACGGCGCCGCCCACCGCCTCCATCAGGAAGAGCTCCGAGAGGTGCAGCAGATCGAAGCCCATGACGCCGGTGGCGATCTCCAGCAACCCGAGGAAGGCGACGACCGCGACGCCATCGTTGAAGAGCGATTCCCCGGCGATCTTCATCTCGAGCTCTTTCGGTGCGCCGACGTGCTTGAGGATGCCGAGCACGGCGATGGGGTCGGTCGGGGAGATGAGCGCGCCGAAGAGCAGGCAATAGATGAGCGGGATGTCCACGCCCAGCAGCCTGAGGACGCCAAAGGTCAGGCCGCCGACGAGTGCGGTCGACACCAGGACGCCACCCGTCGCCAGCACGCCGATGACCGCGCGCTGCTTCTTGAGATCGGCCAGGTTGACGTGGAGGGCCGACGCGAACAGGAGGAACCCGAGCATCCCCTGCATCAGCGTCTTGTTGAAGTCGATGCCCGAGAGGATCGCCTTCGCGCGCTCCACGACGGCCGGCCGGAACTCACCCACCGCGACCAGCACGAGGGAGAACGCCATCGCGATCAACATCAGGCCGATGGTCGTGGGGAGCTTCAGGAGCCGGTAGTTGAGGTAGCTGAAGAGGGCTGCCAGCGACAGCAGGGCCGCGATGAGCTGAAACAGGTCCATGCGCCGACCCATACCTTCCCGAGGCGGGCACTTCTACAGACGATGCACCTCGGAGCCGCCGGCTACGGGGCAAGGAAGGTGATCTCGTAGCGCGACACCTGTCCTCCATCCCGCTTGGTCTGGCCGTCGTCGAGCAGCGTCACGCGCGCGTACTGCCGGATGAAGCTGCGACACACGCCCTGCACCATCCCGTCCTCCGCCCAGAACGGGTAGGGCGTGGTGTTGGCGACGATGATGCGCCCGGGCGCGGAATCCGTGCATGATCTCGGGGTGAACCGTCTGCTGCTCTTCGGCTCAGTCTCGATCGCGCTGGTATCGATGACGGCCTGTACCGGTCCCGGCCGTGTCGCGCATGGACCACCGCCGCTCGATCCCGCCCCTTCGCAGCCCACCGTGGTCGGGCGCGCGGTCCTCCCTGCGGACACGTTCATCGAGGGACCGCCCTCCGGTCGCTGGCTGGATCCCTCCGAATTGCGCGGTCGGGCGCATCCGTTTCCGTCCCAGCCGGTACAGGGGTTCTCGGGTGTGATCGCCGAGCCCGACGGGACGCTCCTGGCCCTCGTCGACAACGGCTACGGCGCGATCGAAAACTCGGCCGACTTCCACTTGCGCGTCTATCGGATGCGAGCGGACTACGACGCCGGCGTGCTCGAGCCGCTCTCGTTCTTCGAGCTCTCGGATCCGGACCGCAAGGTGCCTTTCGCGATCGTGAACGCGTTCAGCGCAGCGCGCGTGCTCACCGGCGCGGACTTCGACGTCGAGGCCTTCCAGCGGGCCCCCGATGGAACGTATTGGTTCGCGGACGAGTTCGGCCCCTTCCTGCTGCACACCGACGCGAACGGCAAGGTGCTCGAGCCGCCGTATCCGTTGCCGGACATCGAGCGCGGCGGGGAGCTGCGCTCGCCGCAGAACCCGTTCCTCGAGGAGGGCAGCGCGCTGCGCGTGCTGAACGCGATGCGGGCGCACGCGCTCGGTCGGGGAGGGCAGGTGCCCGTCGTCGCGCCGTGGCACCTCCTGCTCGCGGA
>JBAWAM010000310.1:0-6552 GCA_049589315.1 Myxococcaceae bacterium | reverse complement strand
CTCCTCGTTCATGCGAACCCTGGTGAGCGGTGACAGCCGATATGACCGATTCCAGGCCGGCGAGGAATCCGCGCTGAACGACGCGGAGAAGCGGGGGAAGGAGCTCTTCTTCTCCGAGCGCGCCGAGTGCTTCCACTGCCACGTCGGCTTCAACCTGACCAACAACGGATTTCACAACAACGGGACCCGGGTGGACGATCCAGATCTTGGCCGCAAGTTGGTGACCGAGCGGGAATCCGATCGTGGGAAGTTCAAGGTGCCCAGCCTACGCAACGTGGCCGTGACCGCGCCGTACATGCACGATGGATCACTGGCGACCCTGGAGGACGTGGTCGAGCACTACGCCAGGGGCGGGCAGGGACATCCCAACACCGAGGCGACGATCCACCCGCTCGAGCTGAGCGCAGAGGACAAGGCGGACCTGGTCGCGTTCCTCCGCTCCCTCACCGATGAGGCGTTCCTGGAGGATCCCCGGTTCCAGCCGGAGCCGTGAAGCTCACGGCAGCATGACCGCGCCGGTGCCCACGTCGATGATCCAGTGGGCGAGCGCCGAGGCGGTCATTGCCCGCGTGGGTATCCGATTTCGGGCGGGTGTTGAATCGACGGCAATCCCGGTATGCTCCGGAATCGCACGTCCTGACTGGAGATGGGGAGAGACGGACTTGAATCATGACGAGAACCGCCGGACCGCGAAAGGGGCCGCGGACACCGTTCAGTTGACGGGGCGGACGGCGCGCGAGTTCCAGGAGCTGTGGCTGAACCTTGCCCAGAGAAACTGGAAGTCGCTGGTACTCGTGCCGGTGGATCCGGACCTCTCGGTCATGCAGATGGCGAAGGCGCTGGCGGATATCGGCGGGCCGCTCAGTGAGAGCCCGGTCACCGCCGTGTCCCTCGTCGATGCGCTGGACGTCCTCAGTCCCGACAACGCCGGCACCGATCGAGCGCGGACCAAGACGATCGTGAATCGGATCCGCTCCCTGCGACAGGGCGACGCGGGTCAGCTCATCATCGCGATCCAGCCGGTGACGGTGGAGCCGCTCGGAGTCCTGGTGACCCGTGCAGCGGACGTGGTGGTGCTCTGTATCCAGATGAAGCACAGCCGGTCCGAAGCCGTGCGCCGCACCCAGTCGTTGATCGGCGCAGATCGGATCGCCGGCTGCCTCGTGCTCGAATGAGCTCGACGCAGCGCGAGCGCTCTACCGGAGCTGCGGCCGGACCCGGACCGTGGCGAGGATGGGCAGAGAGAGTGCGCGCTCGAGCTGCCATCGGGTGAGGATCCGGCCGGTACGGATATCCGGGAACGCCGCCACGAACAGCGCGAACAACAGCGAAGCGAGGGCGCCAGCACCCAGGATCTTCATCGGGTTCGGGCTCACCGGCTTCTTCGGCATCTGGGCGGGCCAGAGCACCTTGTACCGGTGCTTGAACGCCGCGCTCGCCGAGTCGAAGTCCACGTGAGCGGCGGTGACGCGCTCGAGCATCTGTTGGTACCGGGCGCGTGCCTCGCGAACCCGCTCGTCCTGCTCGACCGTCTCTCCGCTCAGCGGACGCGGCGCCTGGACCGTCTCCACCGATGCCGGGGACACCGCCTGATGTCGACGGCGCTCGGAGAGCTTCGCGTTGTACTCGCGACGGAGTTGAGCTTCCTCGGCGCGCAGCGTGGTCAGCTGGGGCGTTTCGGCCGAGAGCGACGCGATCTCCTTGCGCAGGCTGACGACGGCGGGGAACTCCTCGGAGTAGATCGTCCTCATCTGCGCGAATTGGGCCTGCAGATCGGCGAGCCTTCGTCGGCGCATGTCCTCCAGGTCGAGAATCGCGCGCTCCTTGGCTTCCAGCGCGCTCCGGAGGCGGACGGTCTCCTCATCGGTCGTCGGCGCGGTCCGCGTGGCTGCGGCGACCGGGCGGGGTGAAGAGGAGGGCTGAGCAGCCTCGCGCTGCACCTCCGCGATGGTGTCCTCCAGCTGCTCGCGCAGAGACGCCGCCCGCTGCTCCATCAGGGCAATGACCTCCCCGAGCGCGGTGATCTCCTGGACGTGCCGCGCCTCGAGGAAGTTCTGCTGGGCGGACTGCACCAGCTCGTAGGCCTCCTCCGGATCAGGCCAGTCCAGGCGCAAGGTGATGGTGTTGTCTTCGATGAGGACCAGCAGGGACTTGTCCAGCACCATCGCGACCCGGTTCAGCGGGTCATCTTCGCTCCCAGCGGACGCCCATGGCTTGAGTATCTTCAGGGAGAGATTGGGCTCTCCCAGATTCTCGAAGGACGCCACCGGGAGGTTCGCCTGCTTGATCAAGTTGAGCAGGTTCTCGCGCCGATGCACCAGCTCCCATGCCGCGCGGGTGGGCTCCTCGTCGATGACGGAGCGCTGGATGATGGAGGGCAGTGCCGTCTGACGTTGCGCCAGCAGCCGCGTCTCGACCCGGTACATCGGGGTACGCAGCTTGTAGAACGTGAAGACCGCGCTCATTCCGAGGAGGAAGACGCTGAACGCAATCAACTTCCTGCGCTTCGCCGCGGCGAGCAGGAGCAGGCCCCAGTGAAGCGGGGAGGGGCCACGCCTGGGAGTGGTGTCGTCGCTCGGGTCGAACAGCGGAAGCTCCAGGTCCTGCTTCTGAGGTTGCATCAAGTGATTCCCCCGCGACGCACTCTACACGTCGTGCCTTGACTCTCCGAGCGCCCCTCTACCACAGCCAGCTGGTTCTGGTTCCCTTCCAGCTGCTAGGTTCGTCGCGCGCAGAGTGGGGGGCCCCGTGAAAGTCGCATACCTCGTCAACCAGTATCCCAAGACGTCGCACACGTTCGTGCGGCGCGAGATTCATGCGCTGGAAGCTCAGGGCATCGAGGTCCTTCGCTTCAGCGTACGCCAACCCGGAGAGCCCCTCGCCTCGGAGATCGACCACCTCGAGCTCCAGCGCACGCGGACCCTGCTGAACGAAGGCGTCTTCAGGCACATCCTGGCCGCCCTCCTCGTGGCCCTCCGCGCGCCGATGACGTTCCTGCGTGCGCTGATCCTGGCGCTGCGCCTTGGGCGTAAGTCCGACCGGGGGGGCCTGCTCCATCTCGTCTACCTCGTCGAGGCGTGCCTGCTGGTTCGCTGGCTACGCCGGGAGGGTGTGGAGCATCTGCACGCGCACTTCGGGACGAACCCCGCCATGGTGGCGCTGCTGGTGCGTGCCCTGGGGGGCCCTTCGTACAGCTTCACGGTTCACGGACCTGATGAGTTCGACAAGCCCGAGTTCCTCAAGCTGGGTGAGAAGATCCACTACGCCGCGTTCGTGGTCGCGATCAGCAGCTATGGCCGTGCGCAGCTCTACCGTTGGGCAAGCCACGAGGATTGGTCGAAGATCCAGGTGGTCCACTGCGGTGTCGACGAGGCGCTGCTGAAGGCGCCTGCGACGCCGGTTCCCGAAGCCCCGCGGCTCGTCTGTGTTGCGCGGTTGAGCGAGCAGAAGGGACACCTGTTGCTAGTGGAGGCCGCCGGCCAGCTTGCGGCGCAGGGGATCCCGTTCGAGCTCCTCCTGGCAGGGGACGGTCCGTTGCGCCCGCAGCTCGAAGCGCTGATCCGCGAGAAGGGGCTCGAAGATCGGGTGCGCATTGGCGGGTGGATGAGCGGTGACCAGGTGCGTGAGGCGCTGCTCGCGTCCCGCGCGATGGTGCTCCCGAGCTTCGCCGAAGGTCTGCCCGTCGTGATCATGGAAGCGCTCGCGCTGGGACGGCCCGTCGTCACCACCGCCATCGCCGGCATCCCAGAGCTCGTCGAGTCGGGGCGGACCGGGTGGCTCGTCCCGGCGGGTTCGGCGGAGGCGCTCGTTCCCGCGATGAAGGCAGCGCTTCAGGCCCCCTCACAGCAGCTCGGGGAGATGGGACGTGCCGGGGCAGCGTTGGTTGCGCAGCACCACGACGTGAACGTCGAAGCCGCCCGGCTCGCCGATCTCTTCCGGCGCGCCGCCGGCCGGCCCGACTCGAAGCAGCTCGAGCAGGTGGCTGCGCCGCAGGTTCAGCGCGAGCGCGCGGCGTAGGTCAAGGAGCAGGCGCTACTCGGGCGGACGCTGGCCTTCACGCGCCGTCCGGACCCACTCGCCCTTCTTCTCGGGCGCCGGGCTCAGCGCGAGCCACAGCTTCCACACGATGAACACGGGCGCGCGGGCGAGATCCAGAAGTCCGCGCATCCCCACGCCCGACAGCCACCAGCCCCGCATCACGTGGAGGACGAGCGCCCCGAGACAGGCCAGGCCGACCCACGCGGACGGGGAGATGCGTCCCAGATAGAAGGACAGGCCCACGCCGAAGAGGAGGACCGCGACGGCTCCGAGCGCAACCGTGCTGAGGGGTGGGACGAGCAGGTCGAGCGACAGATCCAGCAGCAGCCCGCTGCGCTTGCGGGTCCCCTGACCCAACAGCGGCAAGGCCCACTTGCGGACCAGCTCCTTCCGTCCCCCTTCCCAGCGGCGGCGTTGCGAGCGGGACGCCTTCTCCGAGGACACCATCTCCCCGAGCACGTCCGCCTCCCACGCGAAGAAGACACGTTCGCCCGCCTGCCCCAGGCGGATTCCGTACTCCACGTCCTCCACCAGAGAGAACGCTTCGTGGGGAATTCGCTGGAGAACCTCCCGGCTGAAGCACATGCCGTTGCCGCGCAGGCCGGTGGAGAGCCCGAGCCGCTCCCTCCCCATGGAGCGGACCCGATTGAACAGCGCGAGCGCGACCGTCATCAGGCGGGTGCGCCAGGACGCCGACGGGTTCGAAACGCCGTAGTGCGCCTGGATGGCGTGCGCGCCCTGGCGCAGACGCGCGGCGAAGGCGTGCAGCAGATTGGGCGACACCAGCGAGTCTGCGTCCACCACCACCACCGCGTCGGCGAAGCCGTCCCGGAGGCTCCGCTCGAACGCCAGCTTGAGCGCGTATCCCTTTCCGCGAAGCGCCGGGTCGTTGCGGACCAACACCGTCGCGCCCGCCTCGCGGGCCCGCTCTGCCGTCGCGTCCGTGCAGTTGTCCGCGACGACGACGATGCGCCGGTGCGGGCCGGGCCAATCCACCCTGGACAGGTTCGCCACCGTCTGGGCGATGCCCTCCTCTTCGTTGTGGGCCGGCACGACCAGATCGAACTTCAGATCCGGTGCCCCTCTGGGAAGTGCAGGGGGCTGCCTGGAGAGCAGGGTAAGAAGCAGCAGGTACCCGCACGCAGCGACGACCGGCAGGGCAAGCAGGAGGACCGCGGATTCCAGGAGGATCACACCGGGCACTCTGCCAGAAGCGCACTGCGGATGCCGAATCGGCCTTCCCCGAGCACGAACTGTTGTTGTTCACACGGCTATCGAGAAGATCTGAGATTACTGTCCTGGGGGTCTTGCAGGGAAACATGCTACTCAGGCATCATTCATTTTGATGATGCGCAATTTTCCCGTTCCTGCGGTTGCGTTTGCGAAGCTCGGAGTGAACGACCTTCTGGATCGCTCGCTCCAGGCGGCGCCCCCCGAGGAGCACCTGAAGGCGGCCATCGACTGGCTGGTGCGGGCGCACGACATGAGCCCCGACGGCGGCGTGAGCTACGGCTACTCCCTGCGGGGCGGTTGGCGCCCCTCCTACATTGAAACCACCGGCTACATCGCGGTGACGTTCTTCAAGCTCGCAAAGATCCGTGGAGTGCCGGACTTTCGGGACCGCGCCATTCGCATGGTGGACTGGCTCCGCCATGTGCAGGGCGCCGACGGGTCCTTCTCCAACCCGCGCTATTCCGGCGGGGAGGGCATCGTCTTCGACACCGGGCAGGACCTGTTCGGATTGGTCTGGGCGTACCGGGAGACCGGCGAGAAGAAATACCTCGATGCGGCTGAGCGCGCCGGCGACTGGCTGGTGCGGATCGCGGATGCGGAGGGGCGCTGGACCCGCAACGAGCACCTGGGTGTTCCGCACGTGTACAACACGCGCACCGCGTGGGCCCTGCTCCAGCTTCACGCCGTCGCGCCCACGCCCGAACGCGAGCGAATCGCCCGCGCGAACCTCGACTGGGGCGTCTCCCAGCAGCAGTCGAGCGGCCTGTTCGACCAGTGTGCGTTCGAGCCGGGCGTGGCGCCGTTCACCCACACCATCGCCTATGCCATCCGCGGGCTGTGGGAATCCGGCGTGCTGCTCGATGACCCGCGCTATCGCGACGCTGCGCTGCGGGCCGCGAACACGATGACCCGGCACGTCGCGAAGGACGGCTTCATCCCTGGCCAGGTCGATAGGGACGGGACCGCCGTCGCGCGCTATTGCTGCCTCACCGGCAACTGCCAGCTCGCCATCGTGTGGGCGAAGATGCATCGGACGACGGGTGAGCAGGTCTTCCGGGACGCGGCCATATCGGCGCTCCGGTACGTGATGGCCCATCAGGACGTCCAGACGCGCGACCTCGACATCCGCGGCGCCATCAAGGGCTCGCATCCCCTCTGGGGACGCTACTCCCCGTTCACCTATCCCAACTGGGCGACCAAGTTCTTCGTCGACGCCATGCACGAATGCGGGGAGTGGTTTTGAGCAATCGCGTCCGGATCCTGAACGGACAGTTCGATCGC
>JBAWAM010000309.1:0-2844 GCA_049589315.1 Myxococcaceae bacterium | reverse complement strand
GGCCTTCTCGATGCCGGTCAGCACGCCCTTGCTGGCGTCCGCGCGAGGCGTGGCGATCCCCGGCCCGAGCAGCACGAGGAAGGCGACCGCGGCGAACGCGACCGACCACCCCGCCGCGCCCTTCAGTGCCGCCGTCTCGCGGGGGAGCACCGGTCCCGGAACGACCCGGAGCGCGACCAGCGCGAATGCGATCACGACCGCATAGGTCGCCAGGCAGGTCAGGCAGACCGCGCCGGCGCTGAAGGTGGCGATCGCCAGCATCGGGACCGTCAGCGCGCCGACCAGGGCGATGAGCTTGAGCGCGGCGCCGAGCACGGCCGCGTCCTGCTTCTTCAGCAGGCGATACGCGTACGCGAGGGAGGCAGCGAAGGCCGTCAGGCCCCACACCAGCCCGAGTCCGGCGACGGGGATCCCGGTGAACTTGTGGACCGCGCTGGCGAACCCCGAATCCCAGACGCGCTGGCAGTTCACGACGTCATTCACGCCGCACACCGTGGTTCCACCGGCGCGAACCACCAGCAGTTCCATCCACTGGAACAGGGAGAGCAGGCTCTCTCCCGCGGCGAGGGCAATCAGCAGGATCGGCGCCAGCGCGGGAGCTGCAGCGGCGACGGGGGCGACATTCTCTTGGGAGCTTTTCTTCTTCATGTCCAGGCCGGCAGATTCGTCAGGTCCCACAAACGCAGTCTCCCTGTGGGTCCATTCCCCAGCGGGTTTCCATGGCCCGCCGGAAGGCGCACCCTTATATAGCCGCGGATGGACGCGCTGCTTCTTCATTCGACACATTCAGGGGCCGGGGCCTCGTTCGGTAGCCGCGGGGGGCGAGAGACCGTCGCGCACTACGGCTCCCCTGCGGACGAGTACCAGGCCGCCCGCTCGAGCGCCGTTCTGGTGGACCTCTCCTTCCGGGACGCCCTCCGGATCTCCGGCGAGGATCGGCTCAGCTACTTCCACGGGATGTGCACCCAGGACATCAAGGGGCTCCCCGAGTGGGGCTCGGCCTACTTCACCATCGTCTCGGTGAAGGGGTCGATGGTCGCCGACGGGCGCGCCGTTCGCCGCCCCGACGACCTGGTGATCGACCTCGAACCGGGCACCACCGACCACGTCCGCGAGTTCCTGGAGAAGTACCTCATCTCGGAGGACGCGGAGCTTCACGCGGCGACGGGAGACGTGGCGGTCGTCGGGCTGGTCGGTCCCCGAACGGAGGACGTGCTGAAGGCTGCGTTCGGCGAGCAACTGCCTGAGGGCGTCGTCCGGCTGCCGTCCCTGCTGACGAAGGGCCCCGGGACCGAGCTCCTCCTCCCGACGAGCAGACTCGAAGAGCTCTGGAACAAACTTCGGGACAGCGGCGCACGTCCGGCCGGGCTCGAAGCGCTGGAATGGGTCCGGGTGGAGGACGGCGTCCCCCGCTTCGGCCAGGACCTGCTCGAGACCACCATCCCGCTCGAGGCGGACCTCAAGCACGCCATCCACTACAACAAGGGCTGCTACGTCGGGCAGGAGGTCATCGCCCGTGGCACCTTCCGCGGCCAGATGAACAAGAAGCTGACCGGGCTGGTGCTCGGAGAGAGCGGAGCGCCGGAGCGCGCCGAGCTGCGCAAGGACGGCAAGAAGGTCGGGTTCCTCACCTCCGTGGTGCGCTCGCCCTCACGCGGAGAGTATGTGGCGCTCGGGTATGTCCACCGCGACCACCTCACCTCCGGAACCGTCCTGGAAGTCGCCGACGCAGCAGTGACCGCCACCGTGCAGGAGTTGCCGTTCCCACGTGATTCAGTGGGAAACACCTAAGACGCAGCGTGAAAATGGACATATGTTGTCGACCATGACCGACCTGTTCACGACGTATGACGTGAGCCGGATGCTTCAGGTGGACGCCTCGACCGTGGCCAAGTGGATCGACAAGGGGCTCCTCGTCGCATTCCGTACGCCCGGGGGCCACCGCCGCATCCGCGCGACGGACCTGCGAAGCTTCTGCATCGCGCACCAGATGCCGATCCCCGAAGAGCTGGGGAGTCAGAAGGTGCGCCTGCTCGCCGTGGATGACGAGAAGGCGGCCCTGACCGCGCTCAAGCGCGCGCTCCAGCCGTACTCGGATCGCATCGAGCTCAACACCACCACCTCGGGGATCGACGCGCTCTTGATGGTCTTCGAGGAGAAGCCCCACGGCCTGGTCGTCGATCTGAACCTGCCGGACGTGAGCGGGCTCGAAATACTGCGGAAGCTGCGCAGCCGCCCCCAGCTCGAGCACGTGCGCCTGTTCGCCATGAGCGCCAAAGCGAGCGACAAGGCGCAGCGCGAAGCGCTCGACGCCGGTGCCGAAGCGTTCTTCGAGAAGCCCGTCTCGGCGGAGAAGCTCCTCGAGCTGTTCCGCGTCCCCGTCTCCCTCGTCCGCGCCAGCTAGCACCGCCCTCGCCCCGCTGCAGCCCGTCGGAAGAGCGCGCGCTCCACATCCGTTACTCGTCGCTCAGGGAGCGAACTCGAAATGAAGAAAGCGCTGGTCATCCTCCTCGCCGTGTTCGGGGCGATGGGACTCATTTTCGGCGGGCTCATGGCGGTGATCGTCATGGTGTCCGCAGGCAGCAGCCCGACAGTTCCGGCGCAGGTGGTGCTCGAGCTGGAGCTCGACGCGCCATTGCCCGAAATGGTGCAGGAGGACCCGCTCCAGATGTTCGGGGAGAGCACGCCGACCGTGCGCGACGTGGTGGAAGCGCTCGAGCGTGCCGGCCAGGACGATCGGGTGAAGGGACTCGTCGCCCGCATCTCCACCGGCCCCGGCAGCATGGCCGCCGCGCAGGAGCTTCGCGACGCCGTGAAGGCGTTCCGGGCGAAGGGCAAGAAGGC
>JBAWAM010000308.1:0-1684 GCA_049589315.1 Myxococcaceae bacterium | reverse complement strand
GCTCTCCGCTCGCGCTCAGGTGGCAGCGGGGCACGCGCGCGACGGGCCCGAGCCGGGGCAACGGACTCCGGCTCCGGCTTCGGCGGCTGGGGTGGGCCGCCCGGCAGGATGAAGCGTTTTCCCAGCTTGTCGATGCGTCCGGACCGGACCAGCTCACGCAGTGCGCGCTTGAGGTCGGTCTGCTGACCCGGGTCGAATCCGCCCAGCTTCAGCAGCTCGCGAATCCCCAACGGCTTGTTGGCCTGCGCGAGCGCCTGGAGAACCTCACGATCGTGAATCGCCACCGCGCCTCGGAAGTTGAAGTTCGCCGCACTACTGCGTGAAAGTGCTCACCGCCGGTGCGGAAGTCGACCGGCGGCGCCCTTCCGCTCTACTGCTTCACGTGCACCGTGAGCCGGCAGGTCTTCGAAACCTGCGCCGGGTTGAACGCCTTCGCCAGGAAGAAGTCCACGTCGAAGGTGCCCGGGTTGCGCGGCGTGAAGAAGAACTCGCGCGTCGCCTGGCCGTTGTTGGACGGCTCGAAGTTCGCCTCGCGGAGGCTGAGACGCTTGGCCGCCGTGGGCTCGATCGCCCAGGTGAAGCCGGGGCGCTCGGGCAGCCGGACGGTGAGCCCGCCGTTCATCGTGACGTCCACCGAGCGCGGCTCGTCTCCGATCCCTTCGACGTGGACGAGCGGCATGTTGTCGCGCGAGACCAGGCCGCGGTCGCTGGGCCGGATCTCGAAGTTCTCCAACTCCACGCGCCCTCCCCAGCCCGACGACTTCTCCACCATGCCCGTGACCTGCAGCGTGTGGCCGACCTGCTTGCGAAGCGCCTTGGCGTTCTTGCCGAGCAGCGTGAACGACACCTGCTGACGGGTGCCCGCGCCGGAGACGACGAGGAAGTACTCCTCACCGGTCATCTCGAGGTTGCCGCGGAACCGCGCATATCCGATCAGCCCGGCCCCCATGCCGCCGGTGCAGACCTGCTCGGTCTCACCGGGGGAGAGGAAGCGAAGCTTGTGCTCTGCCTCTGCCGGTGCGGGGGCTTCTGCCTCCGGCTTCTTCGCGGTCCACTTGCGGACCTCGACGATGCCGCCGTTGTTGGTCGTCTTCCGGATGAGGCCGCTGACCGAGACGCGGTGAGCGACGTACGCCGGAAACACCTCCTGGTCGGGGCCCTGCAGGAGGAACACGAGCTCTCGCTTGTCCCGACCTGCGACGTGCAGATACGGGAACCCGTTCTCCACGAGCAACCGCCCCTTCACACTGCCCTCGCCGGAGACGCCGCGGCCCTGGCCGACGGTGAGGATCTGCTCCATCTCGCGCTTGGTGAGCGGGTTGCCGGGTGGCGGCAACGGGGTGGCGCGAGGTCGGGCGACGGGGCCCTGGGCAGCAGGCTTCTCCGACGCCGCGGCAGCAGCCTTCTTGCCGGAGACCTTCGCCGGAACGGCCTTTTCAACCTTTGACGGCTTCTCTGCCTTCGCAAGCTTCTCTGCCTTAGCGGGCTTCTCCGCCTTCGCGGCCTTGACAGGCTTCTCGGCCTTCACAGGCTTCGTCGCCTTCGCGGCCGGCTTCGCCTTCGCCTCCTTCGCGGGCGTAGCCCCGGTCGGCGCCTTCTTCGCTGCAGTCTTCGCTGCGCTCTTGGCGGCCGTCTTCTTCACCTTGGTGGCGCCCGCCGGAGGCGGCTTGGGGGCGACCTTCTT
>JBAWAM010000307.1:0-10053 GCA_049589315.1 Myxococcaceae bacterium | reverse complement strand
CGGGCGACGGGTGCCTACTGCCCCCTCACTAAGCGGGCGGCGCGCGACCGCCCCCCTCAATGACCTGCCACTGCACCAGTCGCGCGCCGCCGTGCCTCGCACCCGGAGGCTTAAGCAGCGCGCGTGCCGAGGAAACGCGACAGTGCAGAGGAGCGAAAACAGGGGAACATCTTCGCGCCTGACGAATCCGTCGGCAGATGTGGCACATGACGGCACATCGTCCTGGAGCCGCGTCAGACACCCACGGAGTTTTCGATCCCACGCTGGAGAGAATCTTCTACTGCTCGGGCAGCTCCACCGCCTGCGCGACATTGAGCGCGGAATCGGCGGTCAATTCGGCGCCATAGAGCGCGACCTTCGCCTGCCAGAAGTTCCGTTCATCGAGGTACGCCGGCACCTGGGCGAGCAGGGCGCGGCTCTGGGTCAGCAGCTCCGCTTGCTCGTTCTCACCCCATGAACGGGCGGTGGCTGCCGCGGCGTCGAGAAATGACGCCGCCTCGTCCAGCTGCCCGGTCACGTCCTGCTGCCCCTGGTTCACCGCCAGCCGGGCGCTTCGCACAGCATCGACCGCGGTCTCCACCTGCGCGACCCGGTCTTCCCTGCTGAGCTCCTTGTCTTCCCGTCGCTCGACCTCGGTCGCGTCGAACGCCTCGAGGTGGGTGACGGCCTCCCCCTGTGTCTGTAGCTGCTGCTGCAGCTCCTGAACCTGTTGGTTCTGTGTCTGCAGCTCCTCCCGAACGCTGCGCAGCTCTTCGGTGAGGGCCTCGAGTTGCTCGTCTCGTGTCTGATCGGGCGCCTGGACGTCGGCTCCCGGCTCTCCGCCGAAGCCGTCGGTGGGTTCCTGAACCTCCGGGCCCGGCGCCTGCTCAACCTGCTCGGCCGGCCCGTCCGGCGCTGGAGGAACCTGCGGCTCGCCTGCCTGAGCCAGCAACCACGCGATGGGAATCCATGCCGCCATGCCCCCAAGTTGAGAACGATTCCCTGCGCCCGCAGCCTGCGGCGCTTTTGGCGGGGGATGTGCACCTTCGGGCCATGGCTTATGGAGGCGACGAAGCGGGAGGGGAGGGGCAGTGGGCGCCGGTGGGGCCCGTCCGGGTCCGGGCCAGGCGCCGATCCCTGCGGCTGGGGGCGATCTCCGGCATCGAGATCTCCCTCCATTGGACGTGGCTGATCATCGCCACGCTCATCACGAGCTCCGTTGCGATGTTGTGGCTGCCGGTGGTGCAGCCCGCGTGGGATGGCGCCTTGCGGTGGCCGGTCGCCATCGTGTGTGCGCTCCTGTTCTTCGGATCGCTGCTGCTGCACGAGCTCGCGCACGCGCTCATGGCGCAGCGCCGGGGCATCCCCGTGCTGGGGATCACGCTGTTCCTCTTCGGCGGGGTGTCGAAGCTGGGGGCGGAACCCGCTCGCGCCCGCGACGAGTTCTGGATCGCGGTGGTCGGGCCCCTGGCGAGCTTCGGGCTGATGGTGGTCTTCGCCGGCGCCTTCCTCGCGGCCGATGTGCTGGCGGTGGAGACCGCCGCGACCGTGGCGCTCTACCTCACGCTGGTGAACTTCATGGTCGGCGCGTTCAACCTGCTCCCTGGGTATCCGCTCGACGGCGGCCGCATCCTGCGGTCAGCGATCTGGGGAGCGAGGAGGAACTTCCGGTCTGCGACGCGGGTCGCCGGAGGCATCGGTCGCGGGGTGGCGGCCGGTTTGATGGCGCTCGGAGTCTGGCTGGTCCTCGACGGGGCGATCGGCGGCCTGTGGATGGCGCTCCTCGGGATGTTCCTGTGGACCGCAGGCGGCGCCCAGATGCGGCAGGCCTGATACAAACCTCCGAATGAAGGCAACAGTCGGTCTGCCCCGGATGCACAAGGAGTCCGGGGAGAAGCGGGACTTCCTGCCCGAGCTCGTCGAGTTCCTCGATCGCGCCGGCGCCGGGTCCATCGTGGTCGAGCAGGACTACGGGGCGGGGATGGGGCTCGCGATGGAGGCCTACCTGAAGGCTTCGCCGAAGGTGCGGGTGGGCACCTGGGAGGAGTGCCTGGCGCAGGACGTGGTCTGCGTCGTGCGCTGCCCGTCGGACGAGGTGCTGCGCAAGGTGCGGCGCGGCGCCGCGCTGCTGACGATGTGCCACTACCCCACGCGGCCGAACCGGGTGGCGCTGCTGCGCGAGCTGGGCATCCGCGCCGTCAGCATGGACAGCCTCACCGACGATCTCGGCGAGCGGCTGCTGCAGAACCTCGAAGCCGTGGGCTGGAACGGCGTGCGGATGGCCATGCGCGAGCTGGCGCAGACGTACCGTGGCTTCGACGACCCCAACCGCCGCGCCATCCGGGTCATGGTGATGGGCGCCGGGCGGGTGGGGGGACACGCCGCGCGCGCGGCGATCCGCTACGGCGACCCGGCCTGGCGCGACGCTCAGGTGCAGCGGGGCATCCCCGGCGTCGAGGTGAGGATCATCGACTTCGATCTCACCGGTCGGGAGAACTACATGCTCGACCAGCTCGAGCGGACGGACCTGCTCGTCGACGCGACGTACCGCCCCGACCCGAGCCGCTACGTCGTGCCCAACGCCTGGGTGGCCGCGCTCCCGACCCACGCGGTGATGCTGGACCTCTCCGTCGATCCCTATGACTTCAGCTCCGATCCACCCGCAGTGAAGGGGATCGAGGGAGTCCCCGAGGGGAATCTGAATCAGTTTGTATTCAAACCAGATGATCAGGCATATGAGGGCATGGACCCGCGCATCGATACGCGGCATCGGCGGACGGCGCTGTCCTGTTACTCGTGGCCCGGAGTGGATCCGCGAGCTTGCATGCAGGTCTACGGAAAGCAGGTGGAGCCGATCCTCCGCGTGCTGATCGAGCAGCCTCTGGACGCGCTCGATCCCGTCCGTGGACGTTTCTTCGAGCGTGCAGTCGCTCGAGCGGATGTGAACCGATGGAGAAGCGCACACTGACCTTTGGACTCCCCCGGATGCACAAGGAGTCCGGAGAGCGCAGGGACTTTCTCCCTGAGCTCGTGAAGCAGGTGGCCGATCTCGGCGTCGACGTCTTCGTCGAGAAGGGGATCGGCTCGGGGATGGGCCTCACCGACGAGGACTACGCGCGCGTCTCGCCGCGCGTCCGGGTGGTCGGCCACCTCGAGGCGTACAGGCAGGACGTGGTGCTGGTGCTCCGGTGCCCGGAGATGGAGGAGTTCGAGAAGCTCCGCAAGGGCGCGACGCTCATCTCGATGATCCACTACCCCACGCGACCGAACCGGATCTGTCGTTTGATGGAGCTGGGCATCGACGCGATCAGCCTCGACTCGATCGAGGACGACGACGGCAAGCGCCTCGTGGAGAACATGGCCGCCGTCGGCTGGAACGGCGTCGAGGCCGCCTTCCAGGCGCTGGAGAAGACGTATCCGCAGTTCGCGGATCCGACCCGCGGTCCCCTCCGGGTGACGGTGATGGGGGCCGGCCTGGTGGGCAAGTGCGCGGTGGAGGCGGCCACCAGGTACGGGAATCGGCAGGCGGCCACGGAGCTGGATGCACAAGGGATTGCCGGGGTCGAGGTGACCGCCATCGGTCGCAACCTCACCAGTCGCTGGCGCTACATGCGCGAGCAGTTCCTTCAGACCGACGTGCTGGTGGACGCGACCCAGCGGAGCGATCCCACCCAGCCGCTCATCCCGAACGAGTGGATCGGCTGGCTCCCGCAGCACGCGGTGATCTGCGACCTGGTGGTGGACCCGTACCTGCTCGACGCGACGCCGCGGACGGTGCGGAGCATCGAAGGGATTCCCCGCGGGAGCCTCGACCAGTACCTCTTCCTGGCGGACGACCCGAACTGGGACAAGACGGTCCCGAAGCAGATCGACAGCCGGAACCGCCGCGCCGTCGCCTCCTGCTATTCGTGGCCCGGCGTGCATCCGAAGGCGTGCATGACCCTGTACGGGAACCAGCTCGCGCCCATGCTGGAGACGCTCTTCAACCGCGGCGGCGTGGAGGGCATCCGGCCTCGCGGGGAGTTCTTCGAGCGAGCGCTGTGGCGGGCGAGCCTGCGGCGATGGGCGCAGAGGCGGGCGGCCTGAGCTTGCACGTTCGCGGCGGCGGTGTTTTCTAGCCGCCGTGACCGCTCCTCCTACGTCCCCGAGCACCGCCCGGCCGCCGCGTCCCCTTCACCAGTCGGGACCGGTCGGCCGGTTCTTCGCGGGGCTCCTCGTCGCCGCGCTGTCCTCACTGCCGCGGACGGCGCTCGGTGCGCTTGGCCGGGGCCTGGGGCGCCTGGTCTACGCCCTGGGGATTCGCCGTCGGGTGACGCTGGACAACCTGGCCCACGCGTTTCCGGAGCTGCCGGAGGCGGAGCTTCGGCGGATCGCGAAGGGCGCCTACGCGAACATGGCGTGGGGCGTGCTCGAGTCCATCACCTCGGCGCGCGTCTCGCGGGAGGAGCTCGCTCGGCTCCTCGTGGCCGAGAACTGGGAGGTGATGGAGAACGCGCTCGCGGAAGGGAAGGGCGTGCTGCTGGCGACCGCGCACTTCGGGAGCTGGGAGCTCTTCGGCCATGCCATGGCCCAGCGGGTGTCGTTCAACGCGGTGGTCAAACCCCTCAAGGGCGCGCTCAACGAACGGATCGTGCTGAGCCGGCTCGACACCGGGATCAAGTTGATCCCCGGCCGCGGCGCGATCTCCGGGTCGATGAAGGCGCTCGCCCGGGGCGAGGTGGTCGCCACCCTCATCGACCAGGCCATTGACGCCGAACACGGCGTGTTCGTCCCGTTCTTCGGTCGGCTGGCTTCGACCACACCGGGGCTCTCCATCGTCGCGGCCCGGACGAAGGCGCCGGTGCTGCTGGGCATGCCGGTCCGGGATGGCGTGGGGCTGAGGCTTGTATTCGAGGGCCCCATCCGGTTCGTGGACACCGGCAACCTGCACGAGGACATCCGCCAGCACACCGCGGAGGTGACCGCGGGGATCGAACGCTGGATCCGGAAGTACCCGGATCAGTGGCTGTGGCTCCACCGGCGGTGGAAGGTCAAATCTCCATCCGAAGCGCCAGCCCCGCAGAGAACCGCTGCTCCGGAACGGTGAAGCCGGGCACGAACTCATCGCCCCTCTGCATCGACGGGAGGTCCAGCCGCAGGCGGAATTCACCGTTGGGGTTGCCGTAGTACGCGGAGACGTTCGCCTCCACCGTGAGGTACGAGAGCACCCGCTGGGTGACGTCCAGCCGCGCCACGAACGAGCGGTCGGACAGGTTGCCCAGGTTCGACACGATGATGTTGGTGTCGTCCCAGGAGCCGGGCCCCGGCACCAGCGCATAGAACGCGGCGTAGTGCTGTCCGGTGTAGAGAGGCTGGAAGGCGCGGTTGACCAGCAGGCCCATATAGAGATCGGAGTTCTCGTAGCCGGGCTGGTTGTAGAAGTACTCCACGCCCACGGTGGCGGTGTCGTTGTCGGTATAGGCGAACGTCCAGGTCAGGCCGCCCGCGGCGGAGACCGACCGGTCCCCCTGCTCCTGCAACTCCAGCGAAGGCCCGAACGGCGTCTGGACCTGCTGGAAGCGGCTGTACGGCCCGGCCCGGAGCGCCGCCTCGCCGTACACGTCGAAGGGCCCCAGGGCGCTGGAGAAGTCGAAGCCGTAGCGCGGGCGGCGGTTGTTCTGGAGCACCGCATCGACGCCGAATTCGGCCGTGCCCAGGACCCACTCCGCCCGGAGCGCGCCTCCGAGTCCCCCGAACGTCCCCGCCGTGCCCGAAGGGAAGTCGTCCAGCAGCGCGACGGCATAGAAGTTCGCCCCGGTCGCCTCCCACGGGACGTGGAACTTCACCATGTTCGTTCCGGTCCGCACGTCGAAAAGGGCGAGCGAATCGCGGCGCTGCGGGTGCAGGAAGTCGGTGGGGTTCCAGAACCGGGCGGTGCCCCACTTCACGTGCTGCTTGCCGGCGGTGACGAACACGGTGCGCAGGATGTCGAAGCGCAGCCAGAGCTGGTCCAGCGCGATGGACGGGTTGTCCTGGGACGCTCCGGTGAACGAGCTGGCCAGTTCCGAGGCGTCGCCCTGCAGCGCGTCGTATCGCAGGCGGGCCGTGATGTTCGCGCGCAGCCGATCGTTGGGGCGCGCATCGAGGTACGCGTCGACGATCGTCGGCGCGGAGAGCTGGGTGGCCCCGAGCCCCTGACCTGCTCGCGACATGGCCGTGAGCTGCTGGTAGAACAGCCCGCCGATGTCGAGCGGGTCATCCTTCGCCTCGTCGGTGGCGAAGCGATCGATGATCCCGGAGATCCCATCCCGAGAGGCCGCGGGCGTCGCCGTCGCTGTCGCCGTCGCCGTGGTCGTTACATTGGTCGTGCCCGGGTCGCCGCCGCCGAACAGATCCGCCTCATCCGGGCGTCCCCCGGCCTCAGGCGAGGTGGCCTCGGCGCGGTCGACGCCGGATCCCTCCGCTTCGGCCGGAGCACCGAACAGCTCCGACTCGTCAGGGCGACCGTCGCCCTCGGCAAAGGCGGCCGCGCCGGACAGCACGACCGCAATCGTCACCACTCGCCACATGAGGTCACCCGCTCCGATCCGGTCGCGCTCAGCGCGACTTCGACTCCAGCCACGCCTTGGTGAACAAGTTCGCGTCCAGCGCCCGCAGATCGATGCTCTTGATCAGCACCAGCGTCGAGTTCGACTTCTCGATCTCGTCGTAGAAGCGCATCTCCTCGGGGAACCACACGTCCGCGTTCTTCGACTGGCTGAACACCTTCTTCCACTTCGGGTAGTACGCGGTCCGCATCAGCTTGCCGGAGAGCGCGAACTCCTGGCGCTTGAGGACGTTGCTGGTGTTCTTGTCGATCCACAGCTTGATCACCGGGAACGCCACGTCGATCCCGTCCTTCGCGGCGAGCTTCAGCACGTGGGTCTCGAAAACGCCCAGCTTCTGCTCGCCCTCGAAGGAGGGGACGTACTCCTCGGCGAGCCGGGACTCGTCGAAGTCCGCCCGGCGGGAGTCGGTGCCGGCGATGCGCTCGCGCTCGGTGCGACGCTCCCACTTGCCCACCGTGGGGTCGTAGAACCAGAGGTTCTTCTCGATGCGCAGATAGCCCGTACCCTGCTCGGTCTTCGGCTTCGCGAACAGGATCATCAGCTTGTCGTCCGCGTCGCGCCGGTAGATCAGCGCTTCGCGCACGACGTCCGTCTTGTCCTTCTCCTTCTGCTCCATGTAGACGAGCGCCTTGTAGTCGCCGCCATTCCGCTGCCGGTTATCGACCGTCTCGAGCAGCTTCTTCATGGCCTCGGCATCGAGCGCCGCCTGGGCCTGGGGTGCAACGAGGAGCGCGCCGACGACGACCGCCAGCTGCGCGAGGAGTGGTGCCCGGAATCGCCAGGTCATGTGATCACCCGATGTGGTGCATCGCCGTGATCGGCTTCATCCGAGCGGCGAGGAAGGAGGGGAACAGGGAGATGAAGGTCGTGCTGCCGGTGATGAGCAGCACGGCGAAGACGATACCGCCCGGCGACGCCGCCAGCTTCAGCGTGTCGGACATCACGAACATCTGGACGCCCAGCGGCACCGAGATGGCCGCGGCGTTCACGCCGAAGCACGCCGCCAGCCCGACGATCACCCCGGCGAGGGTGCCCATCAAGCCGAGGGTGAAGCCCTCGATCACGAACATCGCCAGGACCCGGTTCTTCTGCATCCCGATCGCGCGGAGGGTGCCGATCTCGCGGGTGCGCTCGCGGATTGCGATCCAAAGGGTGTTCATGATGCCCACCGAGATGATCACCATCAGCACGAAGATCAGCAGGAAGCTGAGGGCGTTGAGCGCCATCAGGGTCCACTGGATGAAGGAGATCTCCGCCTCCCAGGTGCTGATGTCGAGCCGCTGGCCTACCCAGGCTTCGCGGTTCACCGTCTCGAACTTCATCCAGAACGAGCGCGGATCCTCCGCCATCAGCTCGAAGCCCTCCTTCGCGAACACCGCGCGCAGGCGCTCCTTGACCGTGTTCACCTGGCTCATGTCCTTCAGGTAGATGTGCAGCGCGCCCGTGGTGTCATCGTTGAGCTGGTAGAGATTCCGCAGCCCCTCGTTGTTGAGGAACGAGTTGAAGCTGGAGAGGAGCCCCACGTCGCGGGCGATGACCACCACCTGCACGTCGAGGGTGTTGTTCACCCCGCGCGGGCTGGGCGCCGAGAAGGTCAGGGTGTCGCCGACCTTCACCTCCAGCTTCTCCGCCTGCTTCTCGAACAGGAGCAGCCCGTTCGGCTTCGACAGGTCGTCGAGGTTGCCCTCCTTGACCTGCACCACCTCGCGGAAGCCCGGCTCGGTGGCGATGTCGATCCCGGCGATGCCTAACTGCATGGACGCCGTGTCGCTCACCAGTCGCGCCCAGCCGCGGCCGCGGTTGGAGACCCAGGCTGCTTCGGGGACCTCGAGGCGGACGATCTCCGCAACCTTCTTCGCGTCGGTGACCACCGGCGCCGACTGGCCCGAGGTGACCTTGTAGAAGCCGGCCACGTTGACGTGCCCGGTCATCAGGGTGGTGGCGGACTCCAGCATGGTCTCGCGCACGCCGTTGGTGAGCGCGAGCACGGCGACCAGCAGCGCCGTCACCCCGGCGATCGCCCCGCCGAGCATGAAGGTGCGGCGCTTGTGCTGGAGGAGGTTTCTGAACGCAATCAGGAAGAGCTTGCCCATGGCCTGCCTCAGTCGTCGCTCTGCATGGCTTCGAGGGGGGACACCCGCGTGGCCAGGAAGGCCGGGTAGAAGGTCGACAGGGCGCTGATGCCCAGCACGACGAACACCGCGGCGATGAGATTGTCCGTCGACACCGAAGGGAAGAACCTCGGTCCGGCGAAGAAGAAGTACAGCTCCTCGGTGCTGGCAGGGATCCCCACGTTCCCGATCACGGTGATGAGCCCGGCGCCGGCGGCCGCGCCCAACAACCCGAACGCCACACCCAGTACCACCGTCTCGGTGAAGATCATCGACAGGACGAAGCCGCGCTGCGCGCCGATCGCCCGCATCGTGCCGATCTCACGGACCCGGCGCAGCGTGGCCATCATCACCGCGTTGCTGAGGATCACCACCACCACGATGAAGATGATTCCGACGATGGTGTAGACGCTCATCCGCGCCATGGAGACGAACTGGCCGATGATGCCGGCCGACTCCTGCCAGCTCACGACCTTGAGCTCCAGGCCCGCGTCCTTCGAGGCGACCCGGAGCGCCTCCATCGTCTCCTCGAGCTTCTCCTTGTCCTTCACCATCACCGCGGCATTGAGCACCACGCCCTGGTCGATCTCCTCCTGGGTATAGATCCGCTTGAGCAGATCCTCCTGCTGGAGGTGGCCGGCGACGGTGGAGGGATCCAGGTGCTCGGCTTCCTCGATCAGGCCGGGAGTGGCCTCGGCCACGATCTGTCGGGCGTCGCCGAAGAGCGCGTCCTCGGCATCTTCCCGCGTGACGTTGGCCGCGCCCGAATCCTGCTGGAGCTGCGCGATCTCCGCCTTCCGATCCGGGCTCAGGTAGCCGTACAGATCCCGGAAGCTCATCAGGTCCATCAGCCCGGTGGTCCCCGCGAGCGGCGACTTCTCCAGGCCCTTGAATTGGAAGGTGCCGTAGACCTTCACGTTCACCGACTCGACGTAACCCGAGCGGCTGAAGGCCTTGATCGACAGCATGTCGCCGACCTTCAGCCGGTACAGATCCAGCAGGGGCGCGACATCTGCGTAGAAGATCCGGTAACGCTCCTGGAAGTTCTCGTCGGTCGTCTGCAGCAGCGTCTGCAGGAGCTTGTCGGGATCCGCCTCGGTGGTGCCCAGCGCCTTCTGCAGCCCCTCGGTGACCTGCTTCGTCTTGAGCGGATCGAACTGGAGGAGGATGTCGTGCGTCTGCGTGACGTTCTCGTTGACGAAGCGCTTGAGCTCCGGGTCGTTGGCGATGCTCTTCTTGCCGACCTCGAGCGCCTCCTTGATCTTGTCCAGCCGCCGCGCCGTCTTGAGCTTGAACCCCTCCTCATAGCTGAACTTCGGCATCAGGTAGCCGCGCTGGCCCTTCGGCACCGGCGTCCCGTCGACGATCTCCATCCG
>JBAWAM010000306.1:0-5559 GCA_049589315.1 Myxococcaceae bacterium | reverse complement strand
GCCCGAACCCGCGCGCGTGCCGCTCCTGCGCCTCGCGATCGAGCTCGGGGAGGCCGACCCCGCCGAGCCGCGTGGGCGTGCCGCCGAAGTGCTTCTGGACGAGCTGCCGGTCGAGCCCGAGCGCTTCGAAGATCTCCGCGCCGCGGTACGACTGCAGGGTGGAGATGCCCATCTTCGACATCACCTTGAGCAGTCCCTGCTCGATCGCGTGGATGTAGTTCTGCTCGTTCTCGACCGTGTCGAGCGCCAGCCACGGGTTCACCGCGGCCGCGCCGTAGCCGAAGAGCAGGGCGAAGTGGTGCACCTCACGCGCCTCGCCCGTCTCGACGAGGAGGCCGGTGTGGCGGCGGATGCCGTCGCGGACGAGTCGCTGGTGCACCGCGGACAACGCGAGCAGCGAGGGAATCGGCGCGTGCGTCGCGTCGACACCGCGGTCGCTCAGGATGAGGATGTTGTTGCCCTCGTCGACCGCCTCGACCGCTGCGGTACACAACCGTTCGATCGCCTCCTCGAGCGCCCCGGGGCTGGAGCCCGGGACATACAAGGTGGAGAGCGTCTTCTGTTCGAACACACCCGAGCCGCGGACGAGGCGGATCCGCGCGAGCTCCGCGTTGGTGAGGATGGGACCGGGGAGGGTCAGCCGGTGACACTGCTCCGGCGTCTCCTCGAAGGTGTTCCCGTCGGGGCCGATCGAGGTCGCCAGGCTCATCACCAGCGCCTCGCGGTGCGGATCGATTGCCGGGTTGGTCACCTGAGCGAAGAGCTGGTGGAAGTAGTCGAACAGGATCGGTGCGTGGTCGCTGAGCACGGCGATGGGGGTGTCCGTTCCCATCGAGCCGATCGGCTCCTTCCCTGTCTCGGACATGGGCGCCAAGAGGATCCGGAGATCCTCGTCCGTGTAGCCGAACGCGCGCTGAAGACGATCACGTTCGTCCGCGGCCGTCTTCGCAGGCGGCGCCACCTCCGGCAGCTCGTCGAAGGTGAAGACGTTCTTGTTGAGCCACTGCCGGTAGGGCCAGCGGTTGACGATGTCCCGCTTGACCTCCTCGTCTTCGAGGATGCGGCCCTCGTCGGTGTCGACCAGGAACATGCGGCCCGGTTGAAGCCGCCCCTGCCGCCGGATCTGCGACGGTGGAACGTCGATCACCCCCGCCTCCGAAGAGAGGATCACCCGGTCGTCTTCGGTGACGAGGTAGCGCGCCGGACGGAGCCCGTTGCGGTCGAGCGTGGCCCCGATGAGGTGGCCGTCGGTGAAGGCGATCGCCGCCGGGCCGTCCCACGGCTCCATGAGAGACGCGGAGTACTCGTAGAAGGCGCGCCGGGCCTCGTCCATCTGCGCGTTCGCCTCCCACGCCTCGGGGATCATCATCATCATCGCGTGGGGGAGGGTGCGGCCGCCCAACACGAGCAGTTCGAGCATGTTGTCAAACTGCGCTGAGTCGCTCTTGCCCGGCACGATGATCGGGTGCAGCCGGTCCAGGCCTCCGCTGAACTTCGCCGACTGGAGCAGGGTCCGCCGGGAGTCCATCCAGTTCCGGTTGCCGCGCACCGTGTTGATCTCGCCGTTGTGCGCGATGTAGCGCATGGGGTGGGCGAGATCCCAGGTCGGGAAGGTATTGGTGGAGAACCGCGAGTGGACGAGCGCGATCGCGCTGACCATGTCCGGCGCGTTCAGGTCGGCGTAGAAGCGCGCGAGCTGCCGCGGGAGCAACAGGCCCTTGTAGACGATCGTCTCCGCCGAGAGGCTGGCCACGTGGAAGCGGCCCTGCGGATCCAGCCCGCGCTCGCGGATGCGATTCTCGGCGAGCTTCCGGATGACGAAGAGCTTCCGCTCGAACGCGCTGGGCGGAACCCGGCGCCGGGCGACGTAGATCTGCCGGATGACCGGGAGGACGCTCCGCGCGATCCGGCCGAGCACCGACGGATCGATCGGCACGTCACGCCAGCCGAGCACGCGCTGCCCCTCCTCCTCCACCACCTCTTCGAGGAGTTGCTCGCAGGCCGCCCGGGCCGCCGGGTCGGAGGGCAGGAAGATCTGCCCGACCGCGTAGCAACGGCGGCGCGGCATGTCGAAGCCGAGGGCCAGGCCTTCGCGCTTGAAGAACCGGTGGGGAAGCTGGAGCAGGATTCCTGCGCCGTCGCCCGTCTCCGGATCGGCTGCCGTCGCCGCGCGATGGCTGAGGCGATTGAGGACCTCGAGCCCCTGCTCGACGATGTCGCGAGACTTCTCTCCGCGGATGTGCGTGACGAAACCGACACCGCATGCATCGTGCTCGGTTTCCGGCACATAGAGACCACCTGAAGGACCGACCATGGCGCACCTCGTGGGTTGCGAACCTACAGCGCACACCCTAATGCGCTGCGTCAGCAAGGGTAAGCCCCTTAACTTACCAAGGGTTACGAGGATTCCAGTTCGACCATCCGACCGGTCGGTATTTTGTTATGCGGCTGACGCGAGGCCTTGCCCGCCGGCCAGAGCGGGTACGTCCGTGGCGATCCGGTTCCTCCCGGAACGCTTGGCCCCGTAGAGCGCACCGTCGGCTCGGGCGAACCAGGCATCGAGCGCCTCTCCCGGTTGGCACTGCGCGATCCCCAGGCTGACGGTCACGTTGAGCAGGTGGCCCCCGATGTCGACCGGCGTAGAGGCGATCTCCTCTCGCAGCCGCTCCGCCATCTGGGCAGCCGCGCAGCCGGAGGAGTGGGGGAGGACGATGACGAACTCCTCGCCGCCAAGCCGGCCGATGAGGTCGGTCTCGCGCGCCGCGGTGGTACAGCGCTGGGCGACCGCGCGGATCACCTCGTCACCCGCGGGATGTCCCCAGGTGTCGTTGAACGACTTGAAATGATCGATGTCCAGCATGACCAGCGAGAGCGGCTCGCCGTAGCGCTCGGAGCGCCGCCGGGCCTCCTCGGCGGCGGCGAGCAGGGCGCGACGGTTGAGCGCGCCGGTGAGCGAATCGGTGCTGGCGAGTGACTGAAGCCGCGCCTCGAGCCGGAAGGTCCGCAGCCGCATGCGCGCGTGGTGATGGACGAGGACCGCCGAGAACACGGTCGACGAGACGAGAAAGATGTTCGCGGCGATCAGGAAGTCACCCGGCGCGGAGGCCCAGGCGACGGCGACGAAGTTCGAGGTGCCCCACACCAGCGCGCAGGCGACCAGATGATGGAGCAGCGACGGAGTCACCGTCGCCAGCGCGAGGATGATCAGCGTGAGCGAGCCGACGACGAACGAGCTCCCGATCGAGTGTGGAAGCGCGCCCACCAGAAAACTGACGGACGCTGCCGCCCATGTCGCCCCGCCGTGGAGGACGATCGCGGGGTGCCTGGAGAGGGGCGGCACCCGCATTCCCAGCAGCCACAGGAGCATGCCGCCGGCGCTGACCACCCTGAGGGGCACCGTCTCCGGCAGGACTTCTGGGGCGACCACCAACTCCCAACCGACGAAGGCCGCGAACAGGCAGGCCGCTGCCGTGAGCGCGACGCGCATCAACGGCTTCACCTGTTGCCACGCGTGCTCGCGGTAGCGACAGAGCAGCTCGGGCGTGAGCGGTGACAGATTTTCGTGATCAGCCTGCACAGGCATCACCTCGAAGCAGCCGTTGTGCAGGTGACGTGCCGCTCAACTGCCCGTCCGTTCTCCAGCGGCGGGCACCTCCGAGCTGTCGACCGCGTCCGCCGCGTCGCGCTCCAGCTTCCGGTAGATGGTGCGTGCGGCAATCCCGAGCAGTCGCGCCGCCATGGTCTTGTCGCCCCGGGTGTGGCGAAGGGTCTCGTGGATCACCCGGCGCTCGATCTCCTCCATCGGCGTGCCGATGGGGATGGTCAGGTGGGAAGCGACGCCCTGGGGTCCGTTGACCACGGTCTCCGGGAGATCGCTGCGCTCGACGACGTCCGTGCGGCAGAGCACGACCGCGCGCTCGATCGCGTGCTGAAGCTCTCGCACGTTGCCGGGCCACGCGTAGTTCTCCATCGAGGCGAGCGCTTCGGTCGAGAACCCGCGCACCGCCTTGCCGTTCTTCTGCGCGTACCGCCGGAGGAAGAAGTCGGCGAGCAGCGGGATGTCCTCGCGCCTCGACGACAGCGAGGGGATGCGCACCGCCACCACGTTGAGCCGGTAGAAGAGATCCTCGCGGAAGCGGCCCTCGGCGACCTCGCGGGCGAGATCCTTGTTCGTCGCGGCGACCACGCGGACATCGACCCGGACCGTCTGGGTTCCACCCAGCCGCTCGATCTCTCCCTCCTGCAGGACGCGCAGCAGCTTCACCTGCGCGGAAGGGGGCATCTCGCCGATCTCGTCGAGGAACAGCGTGCCGCCGCTGGCCCGTTCGAACCGACCCTCGCGCCGGGCGGTCGCGCCGGTGTACGCGCCCTTCTCCACGCCGAAGAGCTCGGCCTCGAGCAGGCTCTCCGGAAGCGCGCCGCAGTTGATGGCGACGAACTGCCCGCGCGCACGCGTCGACTGCTCTTGGACGAAGCGGGCCGCGAGCTCCTTGCCCGTGCCGGACTCGCCGGTGAGCAGGACGGTGGCCGTGGACGGGGCGGCCTGCTTCAACATCTCCACCGCGGCGCGGAAGGCCGGCGCCTGGCCGACCATCGAGCGCGATCCGCCGAGCGCCTCGAGCTGGGCGCGCAGATCCCGGTTCTCCGCGACCAGGGCCTGCTTCTCCAGCGCCTTCTGCACCGCCTTCACCAGGGAGTGGCGCTTGAGCGGCTTGGTGATGAAGTCGTAGGCCCCGTCCTTCATGGCCGAGACGGCGGTCTCCACCGTCGCGTAGGCCGTCATCAACACGACCTCGACGTCTGGGCGGAGGGTGCGCGCCGCCTTGAGCAGCTCCTGCCCGTCCATCCCCGGCATCATGAGATCCGTGACCATGACGGTCACCCCGGGCCGGCGGAGCAGCTCGAGCGCGTCCTTGCCGTTGTTCGCGGTCAGCGTGGCCAGACCTTCGCGCTGGAAGATCTTCGCGACGGACTCCTGGTTGGCGTGATCGTCGTCGACGACCAGGACGGTTGCCTGTGGAGCGGTGGAGTCCATGTCAGCCCAGGTTCAGAAGGAGCAGTAGAGACCGTTGTAGCAATTGCCGGTACAGCACTCGGACCCGGAGCTGCATGGCGCGAACAACTCTCTGCACCAGCAGATATTCCCCTCAGTGGAGCTTTGGCAGGAGTAGGGGCTCCCCTGGCAGTCCGCCGTCGTGTCACAGCCATCCGCGCATTCGCTGACGCCGTCCCCGTCGGAGTCGAGCACGCACACGCCGTCCCCGGCGCAGATGCGGTTCTGCACGTCGCACCAGCCAAGGCAGTACCCCTTTGTATGGCCACCGACTTCGGGGGGCGAGCACAAGTACGACTCACACTGCGAGCCGGTGGTGCAGGGCGCCCCGTACTTGCCTCGGCCCTTGTCCTTCACCTCGCAGTAGTTGCTCCAGAGGTTGCAGCCGTAGTCCGGACCCTGGCCGGTGGCAGTGCAGTCGGCGTCCCGGGTGCACAGCGAGACGCAGTAGCTGTTGTTCGTCAGAGCGCTCTCGTCCCGGTCGAGGCAGGCGTAGCTGGGGCGGC
>JBAWAM010000305.1:0-2601 GCA_049589315.1 Myxococcaceae bacterium | reverse complement strand
CGCGAGCAGCTCCACGACCCCCGCCTGCTTCGCGTGCTCGAGCGCGGCGTCGATGAGCCCCGCGTTGCCCGGATCGAGCGCGATCGCACGGGAGACCGCCTCGAACGCGCCCCGGTGATCGTCCTTCTCCTCGAGCAGGAGCGCCAGCGATTCGCACAGGGCGACCCGCTCGCCGCGGGGACGCGGAGCGGCCAGCGCCGTGTCCAGGTGCCTTGCCGCGGCCTCTGGCGCCTCGTCCTCGATCAGCAGCTGGCACAGCTCGAACGCCGTCCCTGCCAGGGATGAATCGAGCTCGAGCGCGGCCTCGAGGTGCCGCTTTGCCCGCTCCGAATCCTGGAGCCGTTTCCGGCAAAGCTCGCCGAGCGCCAGATGCAACGCGAGCAGACGCGACCTATCCTTCAGCAGCTCCAGGTGTCGCTCGTAGAGCGCCACTGCATCCGCGACCCGGTCGAGCCCCAACAGCAGCTCGGCGGCAAGGACGACCGGCTCGGACCGCGACGGATCGACCAGCGCGGCCTTCTCGTACGCGGCGAGCGCCGCCTCGGCGTCTCCGCCCCGGGAGATGTGGAGCTCTCCGATGCGCGACCACAGCTCGACCTGTGCAGACTTGTCGCGCGACAGCGCGGCCATCCGCTCGAGCTCGGCGAGGGCGTCCGGCTGGAGCGCGACGAACGCGATCGCCTCCGGCATCGCCGGCCACAGGAGGAAGCACCGGTCCAGCGCCTCCTGGATCTTCGCCTTGCCGTTCGAATCGTACGCGGCGTGGAGCCGTGCCACCGACAGCGAGAGCTTCGCCGCGCGCTTGCGATCCCGCTCCTCCAGGGACTGGTGCCGCAGCGTCCGCACCCGTCCGCGCCAGTCAGCGGAGACCGTCTCGATCGCGTACTTCGCCTTCTTCGCCTCGGCGTTCCCCGGATCGAGCTCGAAGGCAATCACCGCCGCGCGAAGGCCGACCGGGTGCAGCGCCGGGTCGTCAATGACGGCGGAGGCGAGCTCTGCGTACGCCGGCCCGAGCCAGCTGCCGCCCAGCGCGGCGCGCTCGCGCTCGAGGCTGTCGAACGCCGGAACGATCCGGCTCTCCGACAGCAGCAGTCGGCGAATGCGCTCCCACGCTTCACGGCAGCGGGGGTCAACCCGGACCGCGCGCTGCAGCGCCAGCACCGCTCGATCCTTCCGGCCGAGCTTCTGCTCGTAGAGGTCCGCCGCGCGGAGGAACAGGGTGGTCGCGTCGGTCCCGACCGCGCCTGCCGCCAGACGCTCCAGGGTATCGGCCAGCGCGTCCGCGTCCTGCTTCTGCTCGTACAGGCTCTTCAGCCCGAGCAACGGCGTCCGGTCGGTGGGATCCGCGAGGTGCGCGCGGCGGAACAACGTTTCCGCCCGGCCCGGATTGCGCATGCGGTCCCGGGCCAATTCGCCGGCCTTCGACAGAAGACGCGCTGCGTCCCCGCCCGGAGGGAGCTCACGCGCCCGGCTTTCGTACAACCTGATGAGTTCGTCGACGCGACCGGCGCGTTCCAACAACGCCTCGGCCTCGAGGAACTGCGCGTCATGATTGGGATTTTGTGGGTCCATTGCGGGGCGGACGGAGTGTGGACTCTATCCTCCGCGCCCGCACTGGGCCAGCTTGTGAAAGCCCTCTCCCCAGACGAGGAGAGGGTTTTGTGAGGCGAGAAACTTACACCTACGGCGTCTCTCCGCCCTCACCCTGGCGCTCGCCCTGTTCAGGGAGAGGGGATTCAGCGCCCTCGGCGGCCTGCTTGGAGAACTCCTCGTCCTCGCGGTCCACTGCCGGCTTCTTGTCGGTCTTCTCCGGCCGGGGCAGCGCGGCGACGCGCTCCATGTTCTGGGTGTCGCCGGCGCGACGATAGAGATCCTGCGCGCGGTCGAGCTCGCCTACCACCTCGGCCTGCTGGGCAGCGCGGGACAGGTTGCCCGACTTCTCGTTCGCCACGGTGGCTCGGTCGAGCCGGCCCGCCTGCTCCCAGGCCTCCGCCGCCCGCGCGTTGTCGTCGAGCATCTCCAGCCAGCGCGCCTTCGCCGCCGGCTTGTTCTCCGCCTCGGCCTTCGCCAGCTCACGCTCCGCCAGCGCCTTCGCCGCGTCGTCCAGCTTCAGCCGCTCGAGGAACCGGAACGCCTTCGGCGCAGGGAGCGAGAGCAACGTCGCCGCAGCCTCCTCCTTGCGCCCGGCCTGGATCAGCAGCGTGGCTGCGCCGAGCCGGTCACCGCGCTCCACCAGCTTGTCCACCTCCAGGTTGCGGATCCGCAGCGCGTTCTTGAAGTCGCGCACGCGTTCGAAGGCGCGGCGCGCCGCGGGCAGCTTACCGGCCTTCTCCCACGCCAGGGCGGCCTGATCGAACTGGCGCGCACGCTCGTACAGCTTGGCGACGCTGTCGAAATCACCCTCGGTGACGTAACGCTCCATGAGGAGCTCCCACGCGCCGGCCTTCTCCAGCACCTGCCGCGCCTGATCCGCCGGCATCGCCTGGGTGATCCGCTTCGCCGCGTCCGGATCCTTGCCGGCCAACGCCGCGCGCAGCGCTGCCCTCGCGTCGCCACCGGCCTCGAACAGGCGCACCGCCTCCGCGTACGACTGGTTGCGCT
>JBAWAM010000304.1:0-3528 GCA_049589315.1 Myxococcaceae bacterium | reverse complement strand
CCGATCTCATCCGAGTGGTTGTAGCCGTACGGGGCCAGCTCTTCGTCGATGCCGACGGCCTCGGCGACGCCGGCGAGCGCTTCGTAGGGATCACTCGATTGGAAGGCTTCCTTCAGTGGACCACTTCGAAGGGTCTCCCCTCCAGGCGCGCATCTCCGCGGCCGTCACGGGTCGGAAGTAGTCCGGCGAAGTCGAGAATTTGTCCCTGAGCTGGCCCGACGTGAACAGTTGGATCTCCCCCAGGTCGCCGTCGTGAACCAGCATCGTGACGGCGGGCGCGTTCAGACTGGCGGACAACGCCCGGGCGAGCGCTTCGTTCGTGTCATCCTGGCTTTCGGCGTGCTGATCGAAGATCGCCACCCAACGAGGCGCCCGGCTGGTCTGCATGACGACGATGCCCCGATCTGGAGTCTCGCCGCTCACAGCAGGGCGGAAGCCTTCGGAAGCCATCGCCGTCTCCAGCGCCGACGTCACGGTCCGAATGATGGCCTTCGGGTCTGCCGCTTCCGCAGGCATGACGTGAACGCTGGTTGCGAACCCACCCATGTCGATCTCCTGGAGTCAGGACGTCCCGGTACCCATTGGGTCAGGTCCCCCGCCCGCGTACTCCAGAAGAAAATCTTCCCATGATTTGCGCTCGGGACGACCAACAGCACTCCAATCCGGATTCCCCGGAGGGCTTCTGAGAGGTCGAGATGTTTCGTCTGATGATCATGGTGATGGTGGCAGCGACCGCGTCCGCATGTGGTGAGTCGTTTTGTGATCGATTGGAGGCAGCGCAGACGCGCTTCTTCGCTGGCAAGACGAGTTGCGAGTACAGGGAGGGGAACTTCACGATGTCCGTGAGCCCGGCGGAGGGGGCCCAGTGCACCGGGGCACTGAGTGCGTGCACGCCGGAAGAACAGGAGGCGCTGGAAGGCTACGTCGCGTGCCTGGAGAAGGCGCCGCCGTGCACCACGGGCAACGAGTCGGCCGCTGTCGAGGCGCAGCTCGCGTGCGCATTCGGTGCGAACCCAACGAGCTTGTCAGCCGCCTGCCTCAAGACGCTGGAGTAGCGCTCACTGTGTGGGGCCCAGGACTCCACGAAGAAGTGCTGCCTCTGACGGGCGTCGCTTCGCGGGCCGGTATCGGCTGACGTTCCCCCGCGAGGCTCGCCGGCGGCATTCACCGTGCGGGCACGGGGCTGGGCGGTGTTGAGAACGCCCTGGACGCGCGCCGGTACGCGGGAGGTGCCCGAGCCCGAACTACCTTGCCTGGCACAGGCCGTCTACGCAGCGGCCTACAGTGCTGCTGTCGACTTGGCAGAGGGCGCTCTCGAAGCACAATTCGCCGGCGGGACGACAGTACGCGTCGACCTCCACCTTGATCTCGGCGAGGAAGGCCTCGCGCGCGTCTGCGTTCACGAACACCGGCGCACAATCACCCCAACTCGAGCAGCGCGTGTCGACCTCCTGCCTCACGCAGTCAAGGTGGACAGAGCAGGTCGCGTGCTTCTCGCGAATCGCCTTGAACGCGCAGCGAACGATGGCGCTCCCCGGGCAGGAGGTCACCGAATCGTCTCCCTCACAGCCGGCGTAGGTGTAGTTCTCCTGGGCGCTTATCCCGGAGACTGGACCGCACGCAGCGGCGGTCAGAAATCCGAATACCGCGATAAGCGCCGTAACCAGGCTAGAAATGCTCTGCATTGAATCCCACCACATCACGTGAAGGCGGCAATATGCCACGTTCCACCGTGAATGGATGTTAGCTCGGCAAGCGTCAATATGGAGGACAACCGCGGGTGGGCGGGGAGAGGGTAGGGGGAGCGAGGGCCGCTGCCAGCCACCTCCGAGGGCCCGGCAGAAGTCGATCGTTGCGTTGGAGCTGGGACTCCTCGATCTAGCAGCCCACGCTGGGCGTCCAGCTCTTCGAGTTCCGTGGCGTATCCGGACCCCACGCGCGAGCTTCAGCGCCCCAGCGCGCCCTGCAGGCTCTGCGCGTTCACTGCGAAAAGCGCGTTCCCTCGCGCATGCCCAGCAAGCGCGCGTGCGAGGCGTCCCGCGCCCGTCTCTCGATGTGTGTCGCTGCAGGTGATTGAAGGACTCCCCCTCACCGGAGGAGTCCCCATTGACGTTCCGCATCCCTGCAGCCGCACTCGTGACCTCCCTCTCCCTCGCCCTGGTCGTCGGTTGTGGTGGTGATCCGTCCCAGATCCACGAGGGACACGACACCCAGAACCGGGACCCCCGCTCGGGTGAGGGCCAGGGCGTGGACCGCTTCGGAGTGACGATGCTCTTCCCCTCGAAGGAGGGAGGCGAGGCCTGGTTCCTCGCCGACGAGGCCGACACCGATCCGCGCTTCGATCCGCAGGACCCCATCACCCGCAACGCGGACGGCTCCTGGAAGATGCAGACGGACCAGGTGCGGATGAACGTGATGACGTCCACCGGGTACGACCCGACCTCGATCTCCACGTACAACCGCGACGAGCTCGCAGCCCGCGGGTACATGCAGTCACCGAAGGACTGGAAGAACGTGGAGATCACGGGCTTCGTGAAGCTCAACCAGGCCAGCGACGAGACCGACAACTTCGCCTGGTACGCGCGCGGTGGTCGCCACAACGACGACAACGGTGGCTGCGAGGGAAGCGCCTACAAGGGCGACCTGCACTTCGACGGGCGTACGCGCTGGGCCAAGGAGACCTGGCACGTCAGCTACGAGTACACCGACTACCAGACCGCCACGACCTCCATCGTGGGTCGCTGGGTGGGCTTCAAGGCCGTCATCTACGACACCACCGTCGACGGCAAGAAGACGGTGAAGATGGAGAGCTACCTCAACGACAACGGCGACGGCGTGACGTGGACGAAGGTGCACGAGCAGGTGGACGCTGTAGCCTGGGGCGGCGACGCCACCGCGTGCGGCGCCTCGAACGACGCCATGCCCATCACCTGGGGCGGGCCCACGGCGACCTTCCGCTGGGACAGCGCGCCGGACGTGGACTTCAAGTGGCTCTCGGTGCGCGAGATCCAGCCGTAGAGCGACGCGTCAGGGCACGGCGGGCGGGGGAGCCTGGCGAGTCCCCGCCACATCGGGCCGGGCCGCCCGACTCCGACGAACGGCGAGGAGGTACATGAAATCGTCTGCGATTGCGGGCTGTTTCGGGGGTTCTGCAACGAGGTCGGGCGCCATGCCCCCTCGCGGCGCAGGCCGGGGCGATTGCTCGCCCGGGTACCACCCCATCAGGAGTGCTTCGTTTGTCGTTCCGCCACACCTTCCGCACTGCAGTCCTCGCAGGAACCGCGCTCGCCGGCGCGACCGCCTTCGCCCAGAACCAGAACCCGCTCCCTGCCTCGGGCGCCGACGTCTTCGGCGTCGACATGATCTACCCTTCGGCCCCCGGGGGAGAGAGCTGGACGCTCGCTGAAGATCCGCGGATCGACCCGCGCTTCGAGCCGGACGACGAGATCACGCCAAACCTCGACGGCTCGTGGAAGATCCTGAGCGATCAGGTCCGGATGGGCGTGATGACCTCGAGCGGTTACGACG
>JBAWAM010000303.1:0-4456 GCA_049589315.1 Myxococcaceae bacterium | reverse complement strand
TCCCCGGCCCGGTCACCCTCACCAGCTCGAACAGCGAGGCCACCGACGGCGGCAGGACAGCCTCCGGATCG
This sequence comes from Myxococcaceae bacterium, assembly GCA_049589315.1. GTDB lineage: Bacteria > Myxococcota > Myxococcia > Myxococcales > Myxococcaceae > JBAWAM01. The sequence goes on along the minus strand of JBAWAM010000303.1, from coordinate 4,385 downwards.
GCAACTGCCCAAAGAACCATTGGCCGCTCGCGGGACAACGTCTCCTCCGCGTCCTTGGCATCATCGAAAACGGCAAGCCGAAGGTCCCGGGAATCCCCAACCTCGGAGCACTCCCTCTTGTCCTGCGCCCCACGCGCCCCCATCGCCCACCACCTCTGGGAGCGCCTCGCCCTCGACGCCCTCTCCCCGGAACCTTCGGCCGCCAACCCCAACCACGAACTGCGTCGCCCCACACGACGCAGCACCGAGAGGCGGAGCAAGCGACGTGCCCTCCCGGAACGGGCCGGTGGCGACCATTTTTCGCAAGGATGGAGTGTCGGAAAGGGCCGGGCCCAGAGCACCGACAGTAGAATTTTCGGGGCGTTCTCCGCCTCAGCGGCGGACGAACTGCACGCGGCGCCCGCCGCCGCCACCGCCCATGACCGGCATCGGCGGCGCCTCGAGCCCGAACTGCCACCACATGGGCTCCCACGGACGCATCTTCAGGCGCTTGTCGTTCTGCAGCGAGGTCAGCGCGCTCTTCAGCTTCTCGTCGGACGGGTTCGCCTCGACGCCGCGGGCGATGACGCTCTGGGCCGCGTCCTTCTCCTTCTGCTGCAGGAGGCACCAGGCGTACACGGCCCAGACGATGCTTTCCTTCTTCCCGGTCTTCACCGCCGACTCGAAGGCCTCCTTCATCCGGGCGTAGTCCTTCTTCTGGAAGAACAGGGCCGCCTGCATGGCCTTCGCCATGTAATTGCGCGGATTGGCCTTCGACAGGTGCTGCTCGGCGCCGTCGAAATCCTTGACCATGTACTTGATCATGCCGATCTGGGCGTGAATCTCGGAGGCGACGAGGAACTGCCACTTCTCGTACTTCAGCCCCTCCTCGAGCGTCTTGATCGCCTTGTCGACCTTTACCTGTTGCTCGCGCTTGTTGGCCGGAGCGCTGGAGAGCTCCTTCTGGGCCACGGTGCTCAGGGCGGTGATGCGGGTGGCGACCCGGCGGGCGAGAAGCAGGTAGGCGCCCAGGAAGACGATCACGCCGGGGATGATCCCTGCCCAGGCGGAGAAGCCGAAGACGCGGATGAGCAGGGCAACGACGACCCCGGCAGCGATGGCGATGAGAAGGTTGTACATGACTGCGCGCTCCTTACTGCAATCTGGGGATGCAACGCGACGTGGAAACGGATAAGAAGGCGGCACTTTTCCGGCCCTCTGTCGGAATTGGTAGACGAGGCGGACTCAAAATCCGTTGCCGCGGAAGCGGCGTCCCGGTTCGAGTCCGGGGAGGGCCAACCCACTTCATCTCGCTGGTTCGCGGGTCGCCCGCCGGGCGTGCGTTTGCATCGTCGGGCGTGCTACAGAGTGCCGACCTGTGATGAAGGTCCTCCTCGTCGAAGACGATCCCTCCATCCGCGAGGGCATGACCGAGCTGGTTTCGGAGCTTGCCGAAGCCTGCCCGGTCGCGAGTGTCGGTGACGCACTCGCCCATCTCGAGCAGGAGCAGTTCGAACTGGTGATCACCGATCTCCGCATCGGCGGCGATCGGGACGGCGGCCGGAAGATCGTCGCCGAGTCCCGCGCGTACCTCACGCCCGTGGCGATCATCAGCGCTTCGACCGAGGAGGAGATCCGCCGCACGCTTCGCGGTGTCACGCCCGACGAGATCCTGATGAAGCCCTTCCAGCTCGAGGATCTGCTCGGGTTGACGGACCGCTTCCTCGAGCGTCGTCGCGAGGCCGACCGGCAGGCGGCGCGCGCAGCAGGGCTCTGCAGTTCCATGTTCGAAGAGCTTCGTCCCGGCATGTCCGTCGCCTCGTTGGGGCGCAGCGCGGGCAGCGAGGTCCGTTGGGTTCGACTGGGGCCGGGCGCAGAGCTCGATTTTCGGACCGACAAGCGCGAGCTGTGGGTCCTGGTCGAAGGTCAGGTGCAGGCGTCCGGCGTCCACCGGGGCCCCGGGGCGAGCATGCACATCGTGAAGGACAATCCGGTCGCCCTGGTCGCGCCCACCGGGGCGCTGGCCGTCTCGCTGGTATCTGCATAGGTCGAAGCCGTGGGACTCCCCCTTCCAACACGCCACTCCGCGGACGAGCTCGGTCGTCCGTCACGCAAGGCCGCGACGGTGGCGCTCGAAGCACATCTCGAGATCCAGAAGGGTGAGCCTCTTCGAGCGGCGCTCTCCCGCGCACTCAAGGAGGAGGGAAAGCTCGGCGGTCACGAGCGCCGGTTCGCCGCCTTCGCGACACGCTCGCTGTCGAGGCATCAGCGATACCTCGATCTCGCTGCGCGCGCGCTGGGCCATCCGCCGGGCCGTTGGCTCCTCCCCGAGGACCGCTCTCTCGTCCGGTTCGCGCTCTGGCGACGCCTCTTCACGGGGGCAGGGTGGCGCGAGATCTCCTCCGAGCTGAAGCTGCCGGGGCCCATCCGCCCCAGGACGATCCACGATCAACTCCTGCAGGAGTTGGTCGAGGCATCGCTCCCCGAGCTCGGCGAAGACCTGGACGATCCGGTGGAGCGCGACGCGGCGATGCACTCGCTGCCCAATTGGCTGGCGAAGGCCCTGGCCTCGAGCGCCCCCGAGGGCGAGGTCGAGACCTTGTTCGCCGCGCTCAACCTGGAACCTTCGCTGTTCCTGCGCGCGAGGCCGCCGGGCGCACGCGACGAACGCCTCGCGGAGCTTCACGCCGAGGGGATCGCCGCCGAGCAGGTCCCCTGGGCGCCCGATGCGATTCGCATCAGCGAGCCGGGCATGCGCGTGTTCGACTCGGCGCCGATGAAGCGAGGGCTGTTGCAGGTGCAGGAGCCCGGCAGTCAGCTCATCGCCGCGCTCGGCCGGATCGATGTCCCGCGGACGCTGGCCGTCGATGCATGCGCCGGCGCAGGAGGGAAGACCCTCGCGCTCGCGGACCTGGTCGGCGCGGGTGGGCGGGTCGTGGCCACCGACAAGTCCCGGCGTCGACTGGAGGAGGCACGGCGCCGGGTTCGCGAGTTCGGGCTGCGAAACGTCTCATTCCCCGATCCCGCGCCGGTCAAGGACGCCGACCTCGTCCTGGTCGACGCGCCGTGCAGCGGAACGGGGAGCCTCGCCCGGGAGCCGGAGCAGAAGTGGCGCCTGACCGCCGCCGCGGTGAAGAAGTTCTCGGAGACGCAGCGGGAAATCCTCGAAGCCACCGTCGCCGCGCTGAAGCCCGGTGCGGTGCTGGTCTACGCGACGTGCTCGCTGCTGCGAGAGGAGAACGAGGACGTCGTCGCCGCGCTGCTGGAGGCGCATCCGGAGCTTCGACTCGAGCCGGCAGGAGAGGTGCTGGGCCCCTCGGCTGCACCGGTGACAGAGGGGCCCTATCTTCGGGTCTGGCCGCATCGCACCGCTTCGGGCGGGTTCTTCGCCGCTCGCCTCCGTCGGGTCGAGCAGGCGACGGGCGGTTGACAGCGCGCCGGCACGCTCGCACGCTTCGACAGCGATGGCCGAATCCAAACAGGAAGTTCTCCGGCAGCTCTCCGAGGCATGGAAGACCGCCCAGGCGCAGCTCGACCAACTGCGCTCCGCCGTCGAACGCACGGGGGACCTGGCCCAGCTCAAGCTCAAGTCGGAGTTCCTGCATCGGGAGCTCGATCGCGCTTACCGTGATCTCGGAGAGGTGGTCTGGGCCGAGGTGAAGAAGGGGAGCATGGAGCTCCCGGCCTCGGTGACTGCCGCGGCCACGGCCGTGGAGGAGGTCGAGCGCCGGCAGGCTGCCCAGGCGAGCAGCATCAACGACCTTGTGGGGGAGGGCGTCGAAGTCGTCGAAAAATCAAAAAGAATGCTGGCGTCGCGCGGGAAGAAAAGCTAGAAGGCCCGCGTTCAAACGCAACGAGGCGCTGATTGGCGCTTCGCGGCAGCAAAATAGTCGGGCCCATAGCTCAGCTGGGAGAGCGCCGCAATGGCATTGCGGAGGTCAACGGTTCGATCCCGTTTGGGTCCACACTTCTCGAAACCCCTTGGCGCAAGCCGAGGGGTTTTACTTTTCGTGGCTGCGACCTAGCGTTCGGTGGATAGGTCATGACTCCAGTGTCGAACCTCGAGATTCAAGTGGAGCAGGAGAGCGACGGTCGGTGGCTCGCGGAGGCAACGCAGTTGCCTGGCGTGATGGTCTACGGGCTCACTCGTGAACTTGCTATCCAGAACGTCGAGGTTCTCGCGCTTCGGGTCATCGCGGATCGGATCGAGCATGGCGAGACGGTTCCTGTTCGCGGTGGGTTTACGGTGCATCCTGCAACAGGCACCTAGCGAAGATCTTCAGGCGTAAGCCCGGTCCTCCTCGCAATTCGTGCCATCGCAACGGGCCCGATCTCCTCGCCGTCATGCCACGCGAAGACGTAGTTCTCCCATCCCTCGCGTGCGAGCGTGCGGTGTGAGCCGGACC
>JBAWAM010000302.1:0-5910 GCA_049589315.1 Myxococcaceae bacterium | reverse complement strand
CTGCGGATGCGGCCGCTTGTCCGAGGCCCCGGCGATGGCGTCGCGGACCTTGTCGCCGACCTTGTCGCCGACCTTGCCGTACTTCTCGACCAGCTTTCCCGTCGGGTTCAGCACGAGCCGGCCCTTGCGCAGCTCGGCGCGCTCCTCCGGGGTGTAGTTGAGATAGGCGTAGCGGGCCTGCTCGGACGGCTTCCGGAGATCCTTGACGATCCCGAACCAGGAGAGGACCACGAGCGTGTAGTAGCTCAGGTCCCACTCCCACCAGAACCAGCCCTGGTTGGCGGTGTTCTGGTGGTAGTGGTGGTTGTTGTGCCAGCCCTCACCGCAGGTGACGATGGCGAGCAGCCAGTTGTTCCGGCTTGTGTCGGTGGTCTTGTAACGACGCGCCCCGAACACGTGGCTGAGCGAGTTGATGGTGAAGGTCCCGTGCCACAGCAGCACGGTGCTCCAGAAGAAGCCGACGACCAGCATCTCCCAGCCGCCGAGCGCCCACACCGCGACCCCGAGGAGGATGGGCGGGACCAGGTGATACTTGTCGAGCCACACCAGCTCCGGAAACTTCGCGAAGTCACGGATCTGGTCGTAGCGGGTCTCGTTGTACTTCGGGCAGAGGATCCAGCCGACGTGGCTCCACCAGAAGCCCTTCTGGGCGGGGGAGTGGACGTCATCGAGCTGGTCCGAGGACCGGTGGTGGTGCCGGTGATGGGCCGCCCACCAGAGGGCGCCCTTCTGCGCGGAGGCCTGGGCGCCGAACGCCAGGAGGAACTGGAAGAACCGGTTCGTCTTGAAGCTGCGGTGCGAGAAGTACCGGTGGTACCCCATGGTCAGCAGCACCATCCGTGAGAAGTAGAGGGCGATGCAGACGGCCACGCTCTGCCAGCTCACGCCAGTCCAGAGGGCGGCGAGACAGACCAGATGCACGGCCAGGAAGGGGATGGAGGCGATCCAATCGACCTTCTCGACGTCGGGCTTCGTATCAGGGGTGCCGTTCACAGTGTGGTTTCCGTTCCTCGGTGCCGCGCGGAAAGTGGGCACCCTCAGGCCGGATCAACACCCCGGACTGTCATCCCCGTGTCATGACCGAAGAGATTCCTGGACACGGCTGAGCCACGACTGAAAGGCCGCCGTTGAACGCAGTGCGTCGAGGTCGCTGTCCTGGGCCGCATGCCCCGCGTCGCGGAAGCCGAGCTCCGCCGCGTGCTCCAGCATCTGCTGCGCCTCGGCAATCCTGCCTGCACGGGCGAGCGCGCAGGCAGTGTCGTACGCGAGGTCCGGCCGGGGGAAGTCCAGGAGCGCCTCCCGGCCCAATCTCGCCGCGGCCTCATAGTCGCCCCGGATCGACGCGACCCGTTCCGCGGCGCGCCAGGCGGCGAGCATGTCCAGCTTCGGGAGCCTGCGCGCCTCGTCCACGCGTCCGCGGCGGATGAGCGCGCCCGCGTACTCGTGCATGAGCGTGGGGTCGTCGGCGCCCTTCGTGGCCAGCTCCCACAGGGGGAGCGCGCGCTCATCGTCGCCGGCGAGGGAGAAGGCGGCGGCCAGCGCGTGGGCCTCGACCTTCTCCTTGTCGATGCGGGCGAAGTGGTCGAGCGCATCGTTGCCGCGTCCGTCCTTGAGGTGGATCCACCCGAGCAGGTGATGGAGGCGGTTGCGCATCGACTGGTGGGGCGGCGGGTCGAGCTGGAGCGCGCGGGTCGCGATGTGGCGGGCTTCATCGAGGCGTCCCGCCTGGAACTGCGCCGTGGCCTGCTCGAACGCGGCCTGGGCGGGGTGCGGCGTCGTGTTCTCCTCCCCGCGGAAGTACGCCGTGAGGACCTGGAACGCGCGGTAGCCGAACATGGCGAAGAAGACCGCCAGCATGATCTGCTGGTAGCGGACCGCCGCGGCGATGGCGGCGACCGAGAGGATGAGCGAGAGCCCCTGCGAGACGAGCACGCCGCGGCGGCCGAAGAGGCGGGTAGAGACCGCGTGCGAGATGCGGCCGCCGTCGAGCGGGAGCACCGGGACCAGGTTGAGGACCGACCAGATCAGGTTCGCGAACGCGAAGAAGGTGAGGACGTCGACCTGCAGCGAGTACACCGTCGGGTCCTGCGGTCCGAGCTGCCTGAGGCCGACGAAGGCGGCGAAGCCCAGCGCGAGCCCCGCGAGAGGACCCGCGAGCGTCAGCAGGACGTCCTTCCACCAGGTGATCGGCTGGTCCGTATTGGGCGAGGTGTATCCGCCGAACAATTCGATGACGATGCTCGGCCGGTAGCCGAACGCCCGCATCGAGAGTGCGTGACCGAGCTCGTGGACGAGGATGGAGACGAAGACGACCAGGATGCCCGCCAGCCCTGCGAGCAGGCGCTTCGACTCCGGCGTGTCCCGGAGCATGAAGTCCCAGGAGATGAGCGCCGCGATCAGCAGGTGGCTCGGCCTGACGACGACGGGGATGGATCCGATGCGGAACTGCAACATGGCGCGCACCATAACGACGGAGGAGGCTCCGGGCATCCCAACCGGACGCAGGGGGAGCGGGGCGCCGTCGGTATGCGACAGCGGCGTCTTTGATGTTATGGGAGGCGCGATGCGGTCGATTGGTCCCTACGAGCTACCGAATCCGTGGATCCTGGCGCCGATGGCGGGCGTGAGCGAGATGCCCTTCCGGGTGATCGCCTTCCGGATGGGGGCCGCCCTCTGTCCGACCGAGCTGGTGAGCTCGCAGGGCCTGATGCGGGTGAACACCCGGACGATGAAGTACCTCCGTCACGACCCCGAGGTGGAGCGCCCCTACGCGCTGCAGATCTTCGGAGGCGAGCCCGAGGTGATGGCGAAGTCCGCGGTGATCGGCAAGCAGTACGGGGCGCAGATCATCGACATCAACATGGGCTGCCCCGTGAAGAAGGTGACCAAGACCCAGGCCGGGTCCGCGCTGTTGTGCGACGTGCCGCGGGCGGCGGAGATCGTGAAGCGGATTGCCGATGCGACCGGGCTGCCCGTGACCGCGAAGATCCGGTCCGGGTGGGACGCGAACAGCAGGAACTACCTCGAGGTGGCGCACGCGCTGGAAGAGGCCGGCTGTGCCGCGCTGGCGATCCATGGGCGCACCCGGGCCCAGGGCTATTCAGGAAAGGCCGACTGGGGCGTGATCGCCGACCTGAAGCGGAACATCACGAAGATGCCGATCATCGGGAACGGCGACGTGAAGACCGTGGCGGATGCGCAGCGGATGCTGGAGACGACCGGGTGTGACTTCGTGATGATCGGCCGAGGCGCGCTGGGCAACCCGTGGCTGTTCCGGGAGCTGCACGGAGGCGCCGCGCCGACGAACGAGGAGCGCTGCCAGCTCGTGCTGGAGCACTTCCACGAGCACCTGAAGTTCGTGGGTGACGAGCTCGCCGCAGTGCGGGCGTTCCGCAAGCACCTCGCGTGGTACGCGCACGGCCTGTACGGCGCGTCCGCGTTCCGCAACGAGGTGAACACGATGGACCAGGTCTCGCAGGTGGAGCTGTCGGTCCGGAGGTTCTTCCTGGCGGCCGGGCGGGACGAGTCGGGCGCGGACGAAGAGCAGGAGCTGGATTACCGCACGGCGCTGGGCTGAGCCGTGCCGCGGCAGGGTGCAGGGCCGCCGGTGAGAGCAGAGGCGCGGTCGGCAGTTGGCAGTTCGCAGTTTGCAGTCGGATGCGCAGGGGCGTGGTGCGCGCGAATCCCTGCGACCAGACGAACTGCGATGCCCGCCTGCTGACTGCCAACTGCCAACTGCCGACCCGTCGCGCTACGCCTCCACGGTCAGGATCTCCGCCCCCGTCTCCGTGACGACAATCGTGTGCTCGAACTGCGCCGACCGCTTCCCGTCCGCCGTCATGACCGTCCACCCGTCCCGCCAGGGATGGCAGATGTCCCAGGTGCCCTCGCTGATCATCGGCTCGATGGTGAAGACCATCCCCGGCTGCATGATCTCCGTCGCGTCGGGCTCGTCGTAGTGCGGCACCTGAAGCGGGGTGTGGAAGACCTCGCCGATGCCGTGCCCGGCGTAGGCGCGCACCACGCCGTAGCCGTGCTTCACTGCGTACGGTTCGATCGCCTGGCCGATGGCGCGGATGGGCAGGCCCGGCTTCACCGCCTCGATGCCCAGCCGCAGGCACTCGCGGGTCACCTCGACGAGCTGGCGACCGGCCTCGTCGACGTTGCCGACCAGGAAGGTGGCGTTGCAGTCGCCGTGCATCCCGTCGAGGTAGATGGTGATGTCGAGGTTCACGATGTCCCCGTCCTGCAGGGGACGGCTGTCCGGGATGCCGTGGCAGACGACCTCGTTCACCGACGTGCACAGGGACTTCTTGAACCCGTGGTAGTTCAGCGTGCTCGGGTAGCCGCCTTCGCGGAGGTACGCCTCGTGAGCGATGGCGTCGATCTCGTCGGTGGTGATGCCCGGTCGCACGGCCTCGCCGGTGATGCGTAGGACGCGGGCGGCCGCACGGCCGGCGCGGCGCATGCGCTCGAGCTGCTCGGCGTTCAGGAACGTCGAGTCCACCCGCTTCTTCGGCTTCCCGCTCTCTGCGTAGTCGGGCCGCGGGATGTGCGCCGGCACGCTCCGCATGGGGCTCACCACGCCGGGCTTTACCCGCCCGGCATCCAGCTCGGCCTTGCCCTTGCGGAGCTCCGCCTCGTCGGCGCTGCGATGACACTTCTTGTACTTCGTTCCCGTGCCGCACCAGCACGGCTCATTGGGCCCGGGCAGATGGACGGGACGCGTCGCGGCTACGTTCATGTCGCCGAGAATAACGACTGTCGCACTCCGCGCACTTCCGAACGACCGGCGATCAGGCCGACGGGCTCTGGCCTGCTTCTGCGGCCGACAGCTTTCTCGACTGCAGGAAGCGCAGCACGAACAGGGCGATCGCGCTCACGGCGGTGGCCAATCCGGAGAGGTTCATCGCCCGCTGCATCGCTGCGTCCGACTGCAGCGCCACTGCCTGGCCGGCGTGGAACGCCTCGTACGTCCCGAGCAGCACGTACGCGCGCCACTGCAGCCAGAAGCCGCCGCCCAGGGTCACCATCGCCCCAGCCGTGAGCGCCCACGCAAGCGCGCGCCTCCCTCTTACGAGCAGCGCGCCGCCCGCCAACGCGCCGATCGCGCCGTGCATCGCGAGGATGAAGACGAAGACGAGGAACGCCGGCAGCAGCGACACCTCTCGCGCATCTTTCAGGTACGCGAACATCCAGTCGGGCCGCTCGAAGAAGAACCACGCGACGCAGAGGCCGTAGAACAGGCCCCAGCCCGCACCGATGAGCCCGGTGCGCAGCATCTCCGTCTGCGGATTTCTCGCGATGAGGCGCGCTGAAACGAGCGCGATTCCGCACCCGAACAACAGCGCGGTGGGTGGATCCAGCAACACGGTGGCGAGCGGCGTCGGCAGGTTCATGCGATCATGTTTCGCGCGGACGCGGTGAATCGGCGCGCGCGCGTACCACACTGCTCACGTTAATTGACACACCAAGATCGGCTCACTACCATCGCGAACACTCACTCGCTTCGACGAGTGATGACCCAAACGGAGGGAACCACCTGATGGCCGCGAAGAAGACTGCCGCGAAGAAGCCTGCTGCGAAGAAGAAGCCTGCTGCGAAGAAGACCGCCGTCAAGGCGACCGCCGCGAAGAAGACCACGGCGAAGAAGGCTCCCGCCAAGAAGGCCCCGGCGAAGAAGGCCCCCGCCAAGAAGGCGACGGCGAAGAAGGCCGCTGCGGTCTAAGCGGTAGCAACGCGGTAAATGAGATCGGCTCGGCGGGAAACCGTCGGGCCGATTTTCTTTGTGTGCCCAGCATGGGCGTGGATTGGAGGTGCAAGTCCTCCGGGGAAGCAGGCCGACGCGACCCCGAGCGACTCGCAAGGCGACCAGCCGCGAGGCCGGCGCTGAAAGAAGCGATAGCGAAA
>JBAWAM010000301.1:0-1943 GCA_049589315.1 Myxococcaceae bacterium | reverse complement strand
GGCCATGGGGGCGCGAGGGGCGCTGGCCGCGCTCACGGAGGCCGGCTGACTGCCCGGGGGCTCACGGGACGCCCCCTTCCCACCTCCGAACGGAAGCAGGGATTGAACGTGACTGACCCTGGCGCCTATCCCTGCTTCCGGTACGTCCACGTGAACAGGCCGGAAAGTCCTGAGCCGGAGTTGAACTGGCCCGCGCTCACGCTGATGGGGCGATGCCCCGCGCAGACGCATGCCCGGGCAGGAGGTTCGGTGGAAGGGGTCAGGCGGACTCCAGGGGCACGAGGGAGAGCTGGGGCGGGTTGCGCGGGCGGTCGCCAGTCGACCGCGCGCCCCTGCAACAGGTTGTCCACCCGGGAAAACGCGACGCTCTCGAGCTGCGTGTTGGGAAACTTGAGAGGTTCCCGGCGTGGGGTTCAGGCGCAGTTGCCTCGGATGTCACGCGATCCAGTTTGAGTGCCGGAGGAGATCACTCATGCGTGAACCGGAGCGTGGGGAACGGGTAGATGGGAGGAAGCCGCAGACGTTACGGGCGGCGCTGCTCCGTTCTGCACTCATCGCAGTGATCGTCTCCATCGGCATGGCCAAAGCGTGGCCAGCGGAGGCGCAAGCCATTCAGCCCCTGGTGAGCAACAGCCCGCTGCTCTCATGGGTGTACGAGATCTTCAGCGTCCGAACCTTCGCCCTGCTGCTTGGCATCGTGGAGTTGACGATCGCGTTCCTCATCGGAGTCCGCTCCTGGTCTCCGCGGGCAGCCCTGGTCGGCAGTGCGGGAGGCATCGTGATGTTCCTCACGACCCTTTCCTTCCTGTTCACCACGCCGGGCGTCTGGGACCCGAGTGGCCCGCCGGTCTTCTCCGCGGCCGGCGGCTTCCTTTTCAAGGACCTCGTGCTCCTCGGAGTGGCGGTGTGGTCCTTTCTCGAGGCCCGCGACGCGGTGCGGGTGGAGGCGGCTGGGCGTGTACCACTCGCCACACGAAGGCCTGCCATTCCGTAATCTGCCCAGTTGTTCGTCGCGGTGATCGTGGCAACCACGAAGGGAGCAGCTCGACGGTCATCCGGATGAGACCAGCTCGACTCCCGCCCGAGACTCGACGGGAGAGCCGCTCGGGAGTTCGATCTGCCGGCCCGACGCGCACACCCCCGCGCTACTGCAGCGGCACGCTGTCCACGATGACGCCGCTGCCGTTGATCACGCCCTGTTCGCCCTCGCCCTGCCCGGTGTCGGCGAACCAGAGCCGACCGTCGAACCACACGGCCTGCTGCCCGGAGTAGATCGTCTCCAGCACGGGGAGGTTGTGGTCCTCCATTCGCAGGACGCCGTTGGTGCCGAACGAGGGATCGAGTTCACCGGAGGAGGACAGCCGCACGACGGTCGGGCGGAAGTGGTCGGTGCCGTAGATCGCGAGCTTCCCGCTCGGCTCCACGACCACGCCCTTCACCCAGACCAGCACCGGGTACCGCACCACGCCGCCCGTGCCGAAGCTGGTGTCCAGCGCGCCGTCGGCCGTGTACTGCACCACCTTCAAGCCAGGCTCGGTGCCGCCGTCGGCGAGCGCCACCTCAGCGATCCCCGCGAGCACCAGCCTCCCGTCAGGGCGAGTGGTGACGGCGAACGCCTCGCCCTCCGTGCCATGCCGGGCGATTCCCATCTCCCCGAAGCTCGTGTCCAGCGTGCCGTCCGCGTTGTAGCGCACCGCGAGGAAGCGCCCGCCGCCCGCCGCGACGACCTTCGAGCCCTGCAGGAAGATGCCTCGCACGTGCTCGGCGGTGCCGCCGTAGCCCTTGAGGATCCCGCCGCCGCCCGGCGGGTCCGCGAAGGTCGTGTCCACCGAGCCATCGGCGTTGTAGCGGACCAGCAGGTAGTCATTGCCCGCGGTGGTGCCCTGGTAGACCGAGCCGCCGGCGATGATCCTCCCGTCGGGTTGCACGGCCGCTGCGTAGAA
>JBAWAM010000300.1:0-13381 GCA_049589315.1 Myxococcaceae bacterium | reverse complement strand
GCGGACAGCCGAGTGCTCTTCTCGACCCGCGGATGCAGGAAGCTGGACCACGGACCGCTGCCGGTCTCGTTCGGTCAGCCGAGCATCCGCTTCCGGGGGCTTCAACTCACGCCACGGCGCTGAGGCTAAGCGTTCAAACCCCGCCGTGCGCCGGGGGCAGCTGGGACCCGCATCTCGTGGGCGTGAATGTTTCTAGTTTTGACTTCAACGGACTCCCTGCGCAGCGTGCGCCATCCAACTGATCCCCCAAAGGGAACGAGGAGCTTCGTGATCACCATCCCCCGCGTCGCCGCATTGATTTCTGCAGCGTTTCTAGTCGCCTGTCAGCCCGAGCAGCCGACCACCCCGGAAGCGACCCCGCCGAAGTGGTCCGAGATTCAGGAAATTCCGGACGGCTTCAAGGACGGCAAGGACGACAACCGCACCGACGACGAGATCCGGGCCGCAGTCGTGGAGAGCGATCCGAACTTCGCCGCCAGTCCTGTCGCCGCGGTGACCGCTGATGACGTGAACAACTGGAACGCCGCCCACGGCTGGGGCGACCACGCTGCCGCCGGGTACCTCATCAGCGAGAACGATCCGGCCTTCTCGGCCAGTGTTGCGGCCGGTGTGACCGCGCTCGACGTGACGAACTGGAATCTCGCGTATGGATGGGGCAACCACGCGACCGCGGGCTACCTGACCTCCGAGACTGATCCCGCATTCGCTTCGAGCGCTGCGGCGACGGTGACTGCGAATGACCTGACGAACTGGGACCAGGCGCATACCTGGGGCAACCACGCAGCGGCCGGTTACCTCGTGCGGGAGAGCGATCCGAAGGTTGGAACGCTCTCCAATGGGAAGCTGCCTCGTTGGAATGGGACGGAGTTGGTCGACAGCACGGTCTCCGAATCCAACGGGAACGTGGGCATCGGCGCGACGCCGGGAACCGCGGCCCTGACTGTCTCCACACTCGCGAAGTTCGGCACGACGTTCGCCACCGGCGCAACGAAGAGCTGCTCGATGGCCGGGTTCGCGTGGACGAACTCGCCCTCCAGCGCGCCTGCGTGCAACACCTACTGCACCAGCCGCGGATTCGTCGGCGGCTCGGTCGTCCCCACCGGCTCGAAGACCTGCGGTGGCGCGAGCTGCGAGTACATTTCCGACTTCGAGACGTGTTCCGTCGCGTCGATGCAGAACAACGGGAACTGCAACTCGTGCGCTCCCTCGTTCGCCTGCACCTGCCTGGAGAACGGCACCGAGCTGAGCGGCCATCTTCGGGTTGTCAGCGGGAAGGTTGGCATCGGTGTGACCACGCCACAGAGCCCGCTGCAGGTGAGCGGATACCTCCAGCTCGGCACCACTGCCGGCGCTCCGCCCGCTGCGGACTGCGACAACGACGCGGAGCGAGGCCGCATGCTGGTCGATCCGGCGACGTCGTCGCTGTGGATCTGCGCCAACTCCGGTTGGGTGTCCAAGTAGGAGTCTGAAGTTCTCGATCGCCGGGTTGCGTCGCTTTTGGGGCCCCGGCGCTCGAGACGGCCATCTCGTTTTTCGCCGACGCGATGAACCTCCTCGCCGGACAGCCGTGACCGGCGCGTTCACTCCGCCGTTCGACCGGCCTTCACCGACGTGTTGACCTTGATCTCGGGCTGCGCCGCGATCGAGCGCTTCACCGAGCATTCCTCGACCACCCGCAGCAGCGCCGGGCGGTACTTCTCCGGGAAGTCCACGGGGAGCTGGAGGTCGAGCTCCAGCCGAACGAGGGCGCCCTTCTCGTCGACCAGCGGGTGCTCGACGATGCGGATGTCCTCGAACGGGATGCCCCGCTTCGCGCAGAAGCCCTGGACGAAGATCCCGGCGCAGGTGCCGATCGAGGCCAGAAACAGCTCGAATGGCGAGGGGGCGGTATCCTCCCCTCCATTGGCGACGGGCTGGTCGGTGTGGACGGTGTGGCCACGGACCAGCGCATCGACCCGGCGCCCTCCAGCCAGGCGGATCACGATTTCGGGTGCGGTTGTCATCGGGTCTCTCTTTCCGCCCGTGAGAGCCAGGAGCGCGTCCGAAGGGTTCGCCGTCGAGGTTTTGAGAGTAGCCTCTCGCTCCTCGATGGGTCCTCCTTCCGAGTCCTCCTGCCCTTCGGACCTGCCCTGCTGCGCACTGCATCCGAGCGTGCTCGCGGTGGCCACCTGTGCGCGTTGCGGCAGCTTCACCTGTGCCGACTGCGTGATCCTCACCGGAGGGGATGACGCAGTCTGTACGGCGTGCTTCGAGCGGAGCGCCGGGGATCTCCTGCCGTGGGATCAGGTCCGGGAACTGGGCGTGCTCAAGGCGTGGTGGCGCACGACGGTCGCGGTGATGTTCAGCCCGGGTCAGACGTTCTCGAGCGCCCGAGCGGAGGGTTCGTTCGGAGGCGCGATGCTCTATGCGGCGATCTCGGCGTTCCTCGCCTGGTCCACCACGGGGCTCTTCTACGTCCTGGGAATCGTCATGAACGGCTCCGGGGCATTCCAGGCGCAGGAGGTGCCGACCGGTACGAGGATCGGCATGGTGATCGGGACGCTCTCGATGCTCGGTTTCGCGCCCATCGCGGGCCTCGTGGCCGTCGTGGGCATCTCGGCGGTCGATCACCTCATCCTCAAGCTCGCCGGAGTGGACAGCCGCTACGAGGTCACCTTCCGGGGGGCGGCGTTCTCCCTCGCACCCGGCTTGCTCGGACTGATCCCGATCTGTGGCCTCTACGCCGTACCGGTGTGGGTGGCCCTCGTGAGGGTGTTCGCGTACCGGGGGCTCTACCGGACGACCTTCGGAAAGGCGGCCGCGGGCGCGCTGATCGTCCCGGCGATGTCCTTCCTCATGTGCTGCGGTGGGTTCTCGCTCCTGTACGCATTCTTCAGGTCTGGGCCCTGACTGCCCAGCGCACGCCTTGAGTCCCCCGAGCGACTCGGGCTGCTGAGCTCACGTGACGGAAGAGCCGGATAGCGGACGCTCGGCTCATCGGTGTCTTTGATCCGGATGCGGGCATTTGCTTAATGGACGCATGCGACTCGAGGTCCGGGATGAAGGACGACGCTGGCGCGCGGAGCTGGCGCTCGACTTTCGCCGCGAGCGAGATCGCACGGTCGTCCGCCAGCGTCGGTTCGGCCCGTTGGTGGTGCAGCGGGCGCTCTACCCCGAAGGGCCGGATCCCTGCCACGCGGTGGTGCTTCACCCTCCCGGCGGAATCGCCGGCGGGGACGAGCTCCACCTCCGGCTGGAGCTCGGTCCCGGTTCCCACGCCCTCGTGACCACGCCAGGCGCGGGCCGCTGGTACCGCACCTCCGGCCTCGAAGCCTCGCACCGCGTGTCGATCCGCGTGGACAAAGCGAGGCTCGAGTGGCTGCCCCAGGAGACGATCGTCTACGACGCCGCCCGCGCGCGGATGGTGACCGAGGTCGATCTGCGCGACGGAGGGCGCTTTCTGGGCTGGGAGATCCTCTGCCTCGGCCGCAGCGCCTCGGGGGAGCGCTTCGAGCGGGGCGCGATCCAGCAGCGGACGACGATCCGCCGTGACGGCAAGCTCGTCTGGAGCGAGCGGGGGCTCCTGGCGGGAGCCGATCCGCTGCTCGCGTCGCCCCTCGGGATGAGGAACAGGACCGTCCTCGCCACGCTGCTCCTGGCCGGCGACACGGCGACGGAGACGCTCGCTGCCTGCCGAGCCGTCGCCCCCGAGGAGGACGGCGCCGAAGCGGGCCTCTCGTGCTTCGAGGGACTGGTGCTGGCCCGATACCTGGGGCGCTCGAGCGAGCGCGCGAAGCGCTGGCTTCAGGCGCTGTGGCGAATCCTCCGTCCTGCCGGGCTGGGCCGGGAGGCGGAGATCCCGCGAATCTGGAACACGTGACCCGAGTGGTCCGAGAGGACTCCCCATGAGGCTGATGCCGAGAGAGAAAGACAAGCTCCTGATCTTCACCGCGTCACTGGTCGCCGAGAGGCGTAAGGCGCGAGGCCTGAAGCTGAACCAGCCGGAGGCGGTCGCCTACATCGCCGCCGCCCTCATGGAGGGTGCGAGGGACGGAAAGACCGTGGCCGAGCTGATGAACTGGGGCGCGACCCTCCTCGGCCGCGACGACGTGCTCGAGGGCGTGCCCGAGATGATCGACATGGTCCAGGTCGAGGCCACCTTTCCGGACGGGACGAAGCTGGTCACGGTTCACGACCCCATCCGCTGAAGCCGCAGCACCGCGGTTCGAGAGGAGCAACGATGATTCCAGGCGAGGTCCGCACGATGCCGGGAGAGATCGAGCTGAATGCAGGCCGGCCCACGATCTCCCTCGAGGTGACGAACACGGGAGATCGGCCGATCCAGGTGGGCTCGCACTACCACTTCGCGGAGGTGAACGACGCGCTCTCATTCGACCGGCAGCGGGCGACGGGCCATCGCCTCAACATCCCGGCGGGGACCGCGGTCCGCTTCGAGCCCGGGCAATCGCGCACTGTGGAGCTGGTCGAGCTCGACGGTCGCCGAATCGTGTTCGGCTTCGCCGGGCGGACGATGGGGGCGCTGCCGTGAAGTTCTCCCGAAAGGCCTATGCGGAGCTCTACGGCCCGACGACCGGCGATCGCCTACGGCTGGCGGACACCGACCTCTGGATCGAGATCGAGCGGGACTTCACGGTCTACGGCGAGGAGGTGACGTTCGGCGGCGGCAAGGTGATCCGGGACGGGATGGGGCAGGGCCAGGCCCTTCGCGCCGACTGCGTGGACGCGGTGATCACCAACGTCGTGATCGTGGACCACTGGGGGATCGTGAAGGCCGACATCGGCCTGAAGGACGGGCGAATCGCCGCCATCGGCAAGGCGGGCAACCCGGACATCCAGCCCGGCGTGACGGTGGTGATCGGCGCGTCCACCGAGGTGATCGCTGGCGAGGGACGCATCCTCACCGCGGGGGCGGTCGACACCCACGTCCACTTCGTCTGCCCTCAGCAGGCCGAAGAGGCCCTGGCGTCGGGGATCACCACGATGATCGGTGGCGGCACCGGTCCCGCCGCGAGCACGACCGCGACCTCGATAACGGCGGGGGCGTGGAACATCGGGCGCATGCTCCAGGCCGTCGAGGGGCTGCCGGTGAACATCGGCCTTCTCGGCAAGGGCAACGCCAGCCAGCCGGGGCCCCTCGTCGAGCAGATCGAGGCCGGGGCAATCGGCTTCAAGCTCCACGAGGACTGGGGCTCGACGCCCAAGGCGATCGACACCTGCCTGGGCGTCGCGGAGCAGATGGATGTGCAGGCGTCGCTCCACGCGGACACCTTGAACGAGGGCGGCTTCGTCGAGAGCACGATCGCCGCGTTCAAGGGGCGGACGATCCACAGCTTTCACACGGAGGGTGCAGGAGGCGGACACGCGCCGGACATCATTCGGGTCTGCGGCGAGCCGAACGTGCTCCCGTCGTCCACGACGCCGACCCTGCCTTTCACCGTGAACACGCTCGATGAGCACCTCGACATGGTGATGGTCTGCCATCACCTGAACCCCGCGATTCCCGAGGATCTCGCGTTCGCGGAGTCGCGGATCCGTCCGCAGACGATCGCAGCGGAGGACCTCCTCCACGACATGGGCGCGCTCAGCATGATGTCGTCGGACGCCCAGGCGATGGGTCGCATCGGCGAGGTGCTGCTCCGGACATGGCAGACCGCGCACAAGATGAAGCGTCAGTTCGGCGCGCTCCCGGGCGACGGACCGGAGCACGACAACTTCCGCGTCAAGCGGTACGTGGCCAAGACCTCGATCAACCCTGCGCTCGCCCAGGGAATCGCCCACGAAGTCGGCTCCGTGGAGCCAGGCAAGATCGCCGACCTCGTCCTCTGGCGGCCGGCGTTCTTCGGCATCAAGCCCGAGATGGTGCTGAAGGGCGGCGTGATCGCGAGCGCGCTGATGGGCGATCCCAACGCCTCGATCTACACGCCGGAGCCCGTGCACTCCCGGCTGATGTTCGGCGCGCTGGGCGGCGCTCTCGCGCGCTCGTGCTTCACCTTCGTCTCGCAGGCCGCAGCGTCGAACGGCATCGCCGAGAAGCTCGGCCTGCGGAGGACGCTGATCCCGGTGAAAGGCACGCGCACCGTGAAGAAGCGCGACCTGATCCACAACAACGCGACGCCGAAGATGGAGGTCGATCCAGAGACCTACGAGGTGAGGGCGGACGGCAAGCTCCTCTGGGCGGAGCCCCTGGATGTCGTGCCCATGGCCCAGCGCTATTTCCTCTTCTGACCCGAGGCTCCGTTTGATCACGCTCCACGAAATCCTTCCACCGGTGGGGGTCGCAGAGGACGAGCTCATCCTCCCGTTCGAGAAGAGGCGCCACAGCCGCCTGCGCGCGCACCTCGCCTCCGGGCGCGACGCGGCGATTCTCCTGCCCCGAGGGGCGTCCATGCGCCACGGCGACCGTCTCGGCGGGACCGATGCCTCGGGGGCGCCGATCCAGGTGCGGGTGGTCGCCGCTGCCGAGGACATCTACGTGGTGAGGGGCGCGGGGCTGATCCGAGCGGCCTATCACCTGGGGAACCGGCACGTGCCGCTCGAGCTCGGCGACGGGTTCCTCCGCCTCGGGCGCGACGCCGTTCTCCGCGAGCTCCTCGAGCGGCTCGGCTTCGAAGTGGTCGAGGCGCGGGAAGGATTCGAGCCCGAGCCCGGCGCCTACGGCGGGGGCCACGGCCATGCCCGCCTCGCCTCGCACGAGCACGAGCACGAGCACGCGTGATGCAGCGCGCCCCCGCCGACCACCTCGCCTCCCTCGTCCGCTTGCTGCAGCTGGCGAGCCCCAGCCTGCCGGTGGGCGGCTACGGCTATTCGCAAGGCCTCGAGGCAGCGCTGCACCATGGCGTGGTGCGAACGCTCGACGAGGTGGAGCGGTGGATCGCCGATCACCTCGTCCTCGTGCTCGGCCGATGCGACGCGCCGTACTGGTGGCGGCTCGCGCGGGCGTTCTCCGCAGGGGATCTCGCGGAGGCGGCGCGCTGGAACGAGGAGTACCTCGCGAGCCGGGATGGCGCAGAGCCGCGAAACGAGACGAGGCAGATGGGCTTCTCGCTCGTCCGGATGCTGGAAGAGGTCGAGGGCGAGGGACTTCCGGGGGCGTGGAAGGGGGAGGTCTCGTATCTCGCCGCCTCGGCCCACCTCGCCGTCCGCTGGTCCATTCCGCTGTCCGAAGCGCTGCTCGGGCACCTGTGGTCGTGGCTCGATGCCCAGGTGCTGGCCTGGCTCAAGACCGGCGCCGCCGGGCAGATGGCGGGGCGGCGGATGCTCTCGAGGCTCTCCGCTGCGCTGCCCGGGATCGTCGCGGCGAGCGAAGTCGCCTCCGACGATGACATCTGCAGCTTTTCACCGGGCCTGGCCCTTGCCGGCTACGCCCACGAGATCCAGGACGGACGCATGTTTCGCTCCTGAAGGGGGACCCGGAATGCATGGAGGCAATCCGCTGCGGGTGGGGATCGGTGGGCCGGTGGGCTCGGGGAAGACGGCGCTCGTCGAGGCGCTCTGCAAGCGCATGCGTGATCGCTGGGAGCTCGGCGTGATCACGAACGACATCTACACGAAGGAGGACATGGAGATCCTCCTGCGCGCCCAGGCGCTGGCGCCCGAGCGCATCCGCGGCGTCGAGACGGGCGGATGTCCGCACACTGCGATCCGCGAGGACGCCTCGATCAACCTCGAGGCGATCGCGCGCCTCGTCACCGAGCTGCCGGACCTCGAGGCGATCTTCATCGAGAGCGGGGGAGACAACCTCGCCGCGACCTTCAGCCCCGAGCTCTCGGACCTGACGCTCTACGTGATCGATGTCGCGGGCGGGGAGAAGATCCCGAGAAAGGGAGGCCCGGGGATCACCCGCTCTGATCTGCTCGTCATCAACAAGACCGACCTCGCGCCCCACGTCGGGGCGTCACTCGACGTGATGGCCCGAGACGCGGCCCGGCAGCGCGGGGCGAGGCCCTTCGTCTTCACCTGCCTCAAGACGGGAGATGGCGTCGACGCGGTCGTGGACTTCATCCGAACCCGAGGGCTCCTCGAGCCGCGATGAAGCTCTCGTTGAACGGCCGGATGCCCGAGTGGGCGGACCGAGCCGATCGTCACCCGGCGACGGCGTTCCTCGACGCGTGCCTTCGCGGCGTCGGAATGGTGCTCTTCCTCGACAACCCCGTCACGGGGCTCCTCATCCTGGTAGGCCTTCTCGCGGCCTCGCCGTGGCTCTGTGTGGCGACCTTCGTCGGGGTCGGGTCTGCGACCCTCGCTGCCCGCCTGCTCCGCCTCGACGAACGCACGATCCGGACCGGGGCGTACGGCTTCAACGGAGCGCTGGTGGGCGCGGCCCTCGGCACCTTCCTGCTTCCGCCGTGGAGCCTCGCCGTCTTCGGGTGCATCGTCGTCGCTGCCGCTGCCACTCCCATCGTGATGGTCGCGGTCTCCTCGGTGGCGGGTGCGCTGCTCGAACTCCCGGCCCTGACCTTTCCGTTCAACTACGTCGCGATCCCATTGCTCCTCGCCACCTTCTCGATCGCGCACATCCACCACTCTCCCCTTCTCGCGATCCACGCGGCGCAGAAGATCGACCCCGTTCTTCGAGCCACGGAAGGCGCCGCGCCCCATGCCAATCCCGGCGTGCTGCTGGGAGCCCTCTTCCGCGGCGTGGGCCAGGTCTTCCTCGCGGACGACGTCATCTCGGGAATCCTGATCGTCGCCGGGCTCTGCGTCGCGTCGCGGATCGTGGCGCTCTTCGCCGTGATCGGCTCCGCGGCCGGGTTGCTCTGCGGGATCGCCCTCGGCGGCGATGGGGTTGCCGTCTACCACGGCTTGTGGGGGTACAACTCCGCCCTCTCCGCCGCGGCGGTGGGCGGGGTCTTCCTGGTGCTCGGGGCCCGGTCGACGATCTACGCCGTGGCCTGCGCCGTCGCGACGGCGGTGCTCTATGCCGCCATGGCCTTCGTCGGGAGCCGCTTCGGCGTGCCCGCGCTCACGCTGCCGTTCTGCATCGCCACCTCGGTGTTTCTCCTCATTCCCCGGGCGACCGACGCGTTTCGGGCAGTCCCCCTGGCAGCCGTGACCACCCCCGAGGAGCACCTGAGACGAATTCGAAGCGCTTCTGGTGGACCTTCGACACCAGGGAGGTGAATCAGGTCAGCCGAGCATCCGCTTCCGGGGGCTTCAGCTCACGCCGCGGCGCTGAGCACGGCGGCGCTCTCGAACAGCAGGCTGGGCGTTCCAACCCCGCCGTGCGCCGGGAAGAAGTGGAGGTCGTCGCAGACGCCGTACAGCGCGCGGAAGGCACCTATCACCGGGAACTCGAGCTCCGTCGGGGCCAGCCGCTCGATCCGGACGCCGTCCCGCACGATCCAACCTCCCGCGATCAAGGTCACCACGCCCGCTCGTGGAGAGGGGGTGAGCGTCTCGAGCCGAACCGAGAGCTCGTCCAGCATCGTGGTGACCGAGCTCCTGTTCGGCCACACCGGCGCGCATCGTCTGTGACCTCGTGCTGATCGTCGGCTTCGCCGCGCTCATCACGGCGTGCTCACAGGTCCCGGGCATCGAGGTGCCGGGGATTCCGGTGCCGATCGCGTTGCAGACCTTCGGGATCATGCTCACGGCCGCGTGCCGGCGTACTGCGGCTCGTCATGACGTTCAGCTGCGTACCCATCTCGTCGAGCGACCCACGCCAACGCGACGCACCAGCCCCTGCTGCTCGAGTCGCTTCAGGTCGAGGCCGGCAGTGCGAAGCGCGATCTTCGCCTTCTCAGCGAACTCCCTGCTCGTGACGGGCTTGCCCACCGAGAAGCGATTGAGAACGCGTCCGGCCCGTTCATCGCTGGAAACCGGAGCGCCAGCGAGCGGTAACATGACCTTCACTCCTTGTTCAGCCTCCGCCGTGTAGGTTGGCGTGGGGTTCCCGTTGGCTCTCAGTGACGCGAAGCTGGCTCGCCGCGGTGCTCCGGTAGTCGCGGTGGGCAACTGCATTCGCAATCAACTCGCCCAGCAGTTCGCGAAGAAGCACAGCTGTCCCGACGCGCGCGTCGAGGTCCGCAAGCGCCCCGATCTCGATCCGAGGGAGCTGGCCCTCGCGGCCTATCCAATGGAGCGTCCCTCGCAGGAGATCGCATCGGATCCGGGGAGGCTCGCCGTCTGGACCCGGGCGCAGGAACGGCAGCGGGAGTCCTTCGGAGACCTCGCCGCCCGCCAGGAGCTCTACGATGCCCGGGGCTGCGGCCATCAGCAGCTCATGGGCTGCCTGCGTGGCTGGCGCTCGACGAGGGGCGGCGGAAGTTCCGTGCGCCACCGTCCGGCCCTGAGGCCGGATCGCTCCCGGACGGCGTCACTTGAGGATTTCCAGCATCCGCTTGCCCAGGACCGTGGCAGAGGCCGGGTTCTGCCCGGTGACCAGGTTGCGATCCTCGACCATGTACGGCTTCCAGATCGGGCCGCGGCTGAAGTTGACCCCGACCTTCTCCTTCAAGTCGGTCTCCAGCAGCCACGTCGCCCTGGAGGCCAGCCCGACGGCCTCCTCCTCCTCATCGGTGAAGCAGGTGATGTTGTAGCCCTTGAACGGCGACTCACCGTGGATCCTGGTGGCCAGTATCGCAGCGGGGCCATGGCACACGATGAACAGCGGGTTGCCCGAGGTCAGCTGCTGCGTCAGCAGCCGTCCGACATCGGCGTCGAACGCCAGGTCCGACATCGGGCCGTGACCGCCGGGTAGGTACACCGCGTCGAAGTCCTCGAGCCGCACGTCCGAAAGCTTCAGCGGCCGACGCATCACTTCCGCCGAACGGATGATGGCCTCCAACTCCAGGGCAGCGTCGTTTCCACCGACCAGCGCGGGGCGCAGGCTCATCATGTCGACGTTCGGGGTCACGCCCTTCGGCGTCGCCACGACAACCTCGTGGCCGGCGTCCGTGAGGAGCTTGTATGGGTTCGCGAACTCCTCGGCCCAATAGCCCGTCGCGTACCTCGTGCCGTCCTTCAATACCCAGTAGGTGGCGCCACTGACGATGAAAAGCACCTTTGCCATGGCAGAGATCTCCTTTGGGATCCGGCACGGGTCTTCGGTGGGAGTTCCCGTGAAACCGACTCGCCCCCGCCGGGTTCCACCCTCTCCCCCACCCTAAGCACCTCAATGACCGTGCGCACCCGGAGGAGCGAGCGACACGGACGGCCCCGTTCGCCCTCTGGGCGCATCACGCCGCCTCCCTTCCCACGACCCACTCCCCATCCACCGCTTGGTCCTCCATGCTCCAATCCTCGTTGGCCCCGTGGCGCAGGACGATGACCCATGAATACGTTGAAGAAACCTGGCGGCCGCGCGCAGGCCGACCATCGTTGACTCGGCATGACGCCCAGGGTCGTCAATCGTCAAGCCAGCTTCAGGACTTGGACAGACGGGGGCCGTCAATGGATGAAGTACGAATCGAGCAGGCGAGCTATCAAATGCCACCCGCCGAGGGGTTCACTGTCGCGCACTTCCTCACCGTGACCGACCTCGAACGATCGGTTCAATTCTACGAAAAGGTGTTCGGTGGCAAAGCCGTCAGCAGAGGCGATCGGAATGGCGCACCGCCTTACATCAAACTCGCAAATACCTGGCTCATTCTCAACGTTGGAGGCGGTCCAACACCCGACAAGCCGACCGTGACGCTCCGTCCCCCTCCCGATCCCAATGAGATCAGCAGCTTCATGAACATCCGCGTCGCAGACATTCAGGCGTGTTACAAACTCTGGAAAAGCAGGGGAGCAGAATTCCTGACCGAGCCAATTGACAAGTACGGAGAGACGCGATGCTACATCCGCGATCCTGACGGCTACATCATCGAAGTCGGGCAGAGCAAACCCGGCTTCGAATACGGCTGACGAGGAAGTTGCAATCACTCCGTGCGCGTCGCGCGGCATCGGCGTGCGCCTCTGGAAGTTCAGCTCGCCGACGCCGGTGGCGCGCGCGTCGAGGTCCGCAAGGGTCCGGAGGCGAGGCCCGTTCTCGGCTACGAAGGTCCGACTGCTCGCCGGGTGGCAGGAGCTGAGGACACATGGACGCGCTGCCGAAGATTGGGAAGCCAGCGGCGTGGGCGCTCCATGAGGCGGGGCTCCGGACGCTGGCGCAGCTTGCGCGCCGGAGCGAGTCCGAGGTCGGGGCGCTGCATGGCGTCGGCCCCAAGGCACTGAGGCTCCTGCGCGAGCTTCGCGACGGCCGGGTCGGTCGGTTCGTCGCGCCCGGAATCCTCCGGGGCAACGGCCTACAAGCGCTCGCGGCAATGTTACCGCTCACCGTGGATGATGGATCCTCAGGCGAGATCGACCCGCGGATGCAGGAAGCTGGACCACGGACCGCTGCCGGTCTCGTTCGGTCAGCCGAGCATCCGCTTCCGGGGGCTTCAGCTCACGCCACGGCGCTGAGCACCGCGGCGCTCTCGAAGAGCAGGCTGGGCGTTCCAACCCCGCCGTGCGCCGGGAAGAACTGAAGGTCGTCGGAGACGCCGCACAGCGCGCGGAAGGCGCCGAGCACCGGGAACTCGAGCTCCATCGGGGCCAACCGCTCGGTCCGGAGGCCGTCCCGCACGATCCAACCTCCAGCGATCAGGGTCACCACGCCCGCTCGCGGAGAGGTGGTGAACGTCTCGAGCCGAACCGAGAGCTCGTTGTACGCGGCGGGCAGCTGCAACGCGCGCGGAGCGAGGTGGAGGTTGAGTGGCTGGATCTGCAGTTCGCCGCGCTCGCGGTCGAGGAAGGCCCGGCCAGCATGCAGGAACCCGCGGAGGTGACCTTCCGCAACGAGCACCACGTCCTCACAGAGCGTCCCCTCGTCGTCGAAGGCGCGATGCGTGGCTCCCAGAGCGTGCGAAGCGTCGTCCCGCATCGTGAGCACGGAGGGAAAGAGCTTCTTCCCCAGGGCGCGTACGAGTCCGGGCGAGGCCGCTGCGACGTCGCCGTGAAGCAGACGCGCAAGCGCGGCGACGGCCGGGGCCGCCACAGAGGGCCTGAGGAGCACCGGCAGGGTTGCATCGAGTCCGCGCCCTTCCCCGGCCAGGGTGTGAGCGGCGTCTGCGAAGCGCTGCACCACTCCGTCGAGCCTCAGCGCCCCGTCGAGCGCGGGCGCGGCGATCGCATCCACGATCGCGCCACGAACAGTTTCGGCGCGCATGTAGAGCTGCGTAGACGGATGCCAGCTCAGACGCGGCTCATGCTCGGCGCTCAGCAGGAGCGACCAGCTCTCGAGCTCGTGAACGAGCGCCGCCTGGAACGTGAGGCCCGGCGTTGCAAGGACCTGTCGAACCAGCGTGGCGACCCGGTCGAGCGCGCGCTCCGGCTCAGCGGTCCGTCGAGCTTCCCTGGTGGAGTCGGCCGGAGGAACGGGGGGTGTCCTTGCGCTCAGCGACAGCGGCGCGGAGTG
>JBAWAM010000299.1:0-7918 GCA_049589315.1 Myxococcaceae bacterium | reverse complement strand
CACGATCACCCGGGGGGAGGCTTCGTCGCCGGAATCACCCTGTCGGTGGCGTTCATCGTGGAGTACATCGCCCGCGGCTCCCGCTGGGTGGAGGACCGCCTGCGGATTCACCCGGTGCGCTGGATGGCGGCGGGCCTGCTCTTCGCAGTGGCGACCGGCGTCGGGTCGTGGCTGCTTGGAGAGCCCTTCCTGACCGCCCACCACGGACATGCCGACCTCCCGTTGGTCGGCGAGGTGCCCCTGGCCACGGCACTCGTGTTCGATCTCGGGGTGTTCCTGTTGGTGGTCGGGGCCACCGCGCTGATCCTCATTGCGCTAGGCCACCAGTCGATCCGGACCCACCGCGCGGCCGGTGAACCTGTCACGACCGGGAGGGAAGACTGATGGAGCTCATCCTCGCGCTGTTCATCGGCGTGCTCGTCGGCTCGGGCGTGTGGCTCCTCCTCCGCCCGCGTACCTTCCAGGTCATCGTCGGCCTCTCGTTGATTTCATATGGGGTCAACCTGTTCATCTTCACGATGGGCCGGCTGTCCACCCACCAGGCTCCGATCCTGAAGCCGGGCGAGGTGGGCGACCTGTCGCGCTACGATGACCCGCTGCCGCAGTCGCTGGTGTTGACCGCGATCGTCATCGGCTTCGCGATGACCGCCCTCTTCCTGGTCGTCCTGCTCGCCTCGCGAGGGCTGACGCGGACCGACCACGTCGACGGAAAGGAGCCCGGGCCGTGAGCTGGACGGAGCACCTGTTGATCGCGCCGATCCTGCTGCCGCTGGTGACGGGCGCCCTGTTGCTGTTCGTCGATGAGCGGCGACGGCAGGCCAAGGCGAGGATCAGCGTCGCCTCCAGCTTTGCCCTGGTGGGGATCTCGCTCGCCTTGATGGCCATGGCCGCATCGGGCCCGGACGGCGAGGTCACCCGGGTGGGCGTGTACCGTCTCGGTGACTGGCCGGCCCCCTTCGCCATCGTCCTGGTGCTCGACCCGTTGGCGTCGCTCATGCTGCTGCTGACCAGCATCCTCGGCGCCTCTGCGCTGGTGTTCTCGGTCGCGCGGTGGCAGCGGGCGGGCGCGCACTTCCACACGCTGTTCCAGTTGCAACTGATGGGGCTCAGCGGCGCCTTCCTCACGGGCGACCTGTTCAACCTGTTCGTCTTCTTCGAGGTCCTGCTCGCGGCCTCCTATGGCCTCCTGCTGCATGGCTCCGAGCTGCGGAGGGTCAAGGCCGGCCTCCACTACATCGCGATCAACCTTCTCGCCTCGAGCCTGTTCCTGGTCGGCGTCAGCTTGATCTACAGCGTCGCCGGGACGCTCAACATGGCCGATCTCGCGGTGCGCATTCCCCAGGTTGCCGCGGAGAATCGGACGCTGCTGGAGGCCGGCATGGGCGTGCTGGGGGTCGCATTCCTGATCAAGGCCGGCATGTACCCACTCTGCTTCTGGCTTCCCGACACCTATGCCGCGGCCGCCCCGCCGGTCGGAGCGTTGTTCTCGGTGATGACCAAGGTCGGTGTGTACGTGGTGCTCCGGTTGTCGCTGCTCTACGGAGTGGGCGAGAGCGTGCTGCTCTGGGGTGGCGTGGCGACCATCGCCTTCGGTTCCATCGGGGTCCTCGCCACCCAGGATCTCTCGAGGCTGGCGGGCTTCAGCGTGCTGGTCTCGTCCGGGACGCTCCTGGCCGCCATCGGAACGGGCCAGGCATCGGTCATCGGCGGCGCGTTGTACTACCTGGTGAGCTCGACCCTGGGGATTGCCGCGTTCTTCCTGGTGAGCGAGCTGGTCGAACGCGGTCGGGAAGCCGGTGCAGACGTGCTGGCGGTGACGCTCGAAGCCTTCGGTGGTGGCGGCGATGAAGCCGTCGAGGAAGAGGAGGAGGTGGGCGTGGCGATACCGGCGACCCTGGCCATCCTCGGAACGAGCTTCGTCGGGTGTGCGTTGCTGCTGTCCGGACTGCCGCCCCTGTCCGGGTTCATCGGGAAGTTCGCGATGCTGACGGGCTTGTTCAACCCGGAGTCGGGAGCGTCGCCGGCTCCGACCGCCTGGATCCTGTTGGCCGTGCTGCTGCTCTCCGGCGCGGCGACCCTGATCGCGATGGTCCGCGCCGGGATCCGGATCTTCTGGTTGCCGCTCGAGCGTTCGGTGCCACAGGTGCGGCTCGTGGAGTTGGCGCCGGTGGCGTGTCTGCTCGTGCTCTGCGCGCTTCTCACCGTGCGGGCCGGGCCGGTGATGGGCTTCATGCAGCAGACCGCAGGGTTCCTCCACGCGCCGCAGCAGTACATCCGGGGCGTCCTGGGGGATGGACGATGAGCCGGCTTCTTCCCTTCCCGGTGATGGCGGCCGCCCTCCTGGCGCTCTGGCTGATGCTCAACCAGTCGCTGTCGGTGGGCCACCTGCTCCTTGGCACCGTCATCGCGGTTCTCGGATCGAAGGTGCTGGTGCAACTGGACCTTCCGCCGCTTCGCATCCGCCGGCCGCTCCGCCTCCTCGAGTTGGGACTGCGTGTCATCGGGGACGTGATCCGATCAAACTTCGCTGTCGCGAAGCTCATGCTCCAGCGCAGCAAGAGCCGGCGCCGCTCCGGGTTCATGACCGTGCCGCTCGAGCTGCGCGACCCGTATGGAATCGCGCTCCTGGCCGCGATCATCAGCTCGACCCCCGGGACGGTCTGGGTCCGGTATCACCGCACGCGAGGACTGCTGTTGATCCACGTCTTCGATCTGGTGGACGAGGCGCATTGGGTCCGCGTGATCAAGGAGCGCTACGAACGCCGCCTGATGGAGATCTTCGAATGACCAGCGTCGTCTTCGAATGGGCGATCGAGGTGAGCCGGGTATTCCTGGGGCTCGCCATGGTGTGTGCGGCCATCCGCTTGTTCAAGGGTCCGCGCGCGCAGGATCGCGTGATGGGGCTGGATACGCTGTACGTCTCCGGGATGCTCCAGCTGGTCACGTTCGGAATCCGTTACCGCACGGCGCTGTATTTCGAGGCCGCGCTGATGATCGCCCTGCTCGGGTTCGTCGGGACGGTGGCGGCGGCGAGGTTCCTGCTCAGAGGCGAGGTCATCGAATGACCGAGACCTCCCAACTGCCCCCGGCGATCGAGCTGATCGTCGCTGCCCTGCTGCTGACCGGCTCCGGCCTGACCTTGATCGGGGCGATGGGACCGCTGCGACTGAAGTCGTTCTACGAGCGGCTTCATCCGCCCACCCTCGGGGCGACCTTCGGTGCCGGCTGCATCCTGGTCGCCTCGATGATCTACTTCTCGGTGCTGGAGTCACGGCCGGTGATCCACGAGGTGCTGCTTCTGGCGTTCCTCTTCATCACCGCGCCGCTCACCCTGCTGCTCATCATCCGGGCTGCGACCCACCGTGACCGACTCGAGGGAAACAGCCCGGTGCCCGAATTCGATGCGCTCGAGGAGGAAACACCGGACGACCAGACCACCTGACCCGTGCGGGAGTACCCGATGACTTCATCGCGCTGATCGAGCTGGCCCTGCAGGGACACGGTCTTCAGTCCATGTGCAGATGGCAGGTGCCGTCGACGCACTCGCGGCCGGCGATGCGGAACCGGTAGCGCGCGATGACGGCATAGACCGCATCGCTCACCTGCCGGATGCCGGGCACGTAGTAGACGTACGCCGCCTTGCCGAACCAGCGCCCGCGCAGCGCCTGCACCGCGGCCTCGGCCCCTTTGAAAACGCGGCCGTCCGAGCGGACGAAGTGCATCGCCTTGTTGCAGGCCTCTTCGGTGATCCCGGGGAAACGCTGGAGGACGCCGGGATCGCGGAAGGAGAGCAACATCACCTCTCCCGCCGTGAGCGACCTGAGTTGGCGGGCTGCCTTGCTACAGAAGCGGCATTCGCCGTCATAAAGGACGGTGTCCTGTCCGGGCGAAGTCGTCATCAGCTCTGTCACGGTCACCGTCCCGCGTTGTCCGCCACGTTGGCGTGTACGAGTTGCCAGATCTCATGCTGCCGCGCGATGGGCTCGTTGACCGGCAGTCCCAGCTCCGCACCCTTCTTCATTGCGCGCCCGCCCAGGTCTGACGCCATGGAACTCAGCTGGAAGTCGGACACCTGGGCCATTCTCGTTCCATTTCCCGATTCGGAGAAGGTGAACGCATTCGTTCCGCGCAGCGGATGGCCGTCGAGCGTCGTGAACGACACGGTCCTCGCCTTCTCGTCAACGGACACCTCAACCGGTGCCCAGACCGGTGGGGTAACGCCCGGCTCCTGCAGGAACAGTCTCGCCCCGTCAGCCAGTGCCGGGGTCGGCGGATACAGGGTGATGTTCGCCGCGCCAAAGTAGTCGTTCGGATGATCGAGGAAGTACCGAAAGGCCTGCTCCGGCGTGACATCGTTGAGCGTGCTCGTGTACTCGACGTGTTCGCTCGTTGAGCCCGGCAATGGTGGCATCGCCCGGAGTTCGTCGAGAGTCAGCTTCGCGATTTTCTCGGGAACGCCGACCGTCTGATTGAGCGCCGCAAGATGCGCGAGTGCGCCAAGATTGCCCGCTTGCTTCGTCTGCTCCCATGTGTCCCCTGCGGGCTTCGGGTCGGCACCCGGATTCGAGAGCGCGTATCCCGTATCCGAGCAGAACGGCGGAGCCCGATAGGCTTCGACCTTGTTCTCATTCAATCCTGATTGGACCGCGGAATCGGAAGCCGCGACTCTGCCGCCGGTGGCGCCGGACGCGCCGGGGACCGGCTGCGACTGGGGATCGGACTGGGAAACGGGAAGCTCGGACCGCGACTCGATTCGGCTCATATGAGCACCTCGGAACGTGTGAGGAGCTCGCTCTGAATGCATGGGGCGCGCCGGGCGACGCGATCCGTCATTACGCGGAGTTGAATCTTAGGCACGTCCCGAACACGAGACCCGGGTCCCGACACTGGACGTGCGCGGTTACATGTTCAGGTCACCAGCGCGAGCAATCCGGCGATCGTCGCCTCGGACATGGGGAGCGAAGTTCAACCCTCCTCCCCTCCCCGCCGCTACAGACCCGCCTCAGCTCACCTTCGTCCCCCTCGAGTGCGCCTGAGTCCTTCCACCGCATCACCCGATCGTTCGTCTCGACGCGCACCGGTTTCTCAACTCCAACTACACGTCGCCGCTCGATAACCCCGACATTCCCTGGTTCAACGGGCAGACGAGCCAGAAGGGGACGAAGGTCTACCTGATCGAGCTCAGCTTCACCCCGAAGTAGACGCCAGGGCCCCGTCGTTGGCGGGCGAACCCCAGCCGGAGTTGTCCACCGCCTGCGCTATCGAGTGAATGCGAAGCTGCTCCCCGGAGCGCAGGCGCAGCCACACCGGAGCCGCCGGTCCTGCGTTCTCCAGCGGTGCGACACATATGGACCGGGAGGGCAGACTGTGTCGTTTCTCAGCAGGATTCTCGGGGTACGGCCGGCGCGGCCGCACCTGGTGCGGGTGCAGCGTGACCTGGTGATCCCGGCGGCCGACGGCGTGCGGTTATTGGCGAACCGCTACTACCCGGCCGATCTGCAGCGCCCACCGCTGGTGCTCCTGCGCAGCCCGTACGGTCGTGGTGCCGCGTTGGACCGGATGCCGCAGCTGCTGGCCGAACGCGGCTACCAGGTGCTGTATCAGAGCCTCCGCGGGACCAGCGGCTCGGAGGGGCAGTTCGACGGCTTCGTCCTGGACCCGGCTGACGGCGACGGCACCCTCAGCTGGCTCCGCAAGCAACCGTGGTTCGGTGGAGTCCTGGCGACCTGGGGCGCCAGTTATCTCGGCTACGCGCAGTGGGAGCTCGCCGCCCGCGACATACCTGAGTGGCGCATCGCGCTGATCCAGGACGCGCCTTCAGAGTTCGCACGCGGCTTCATGTATCCCGGAGGTGCTTTCGCTCTCGGGAACGCTCTGAGCTGGGTGCAGATCGTGCACACGATGTTCCGCAGCCGGGGGTCAATGACGCGTCAACTGCTCGCAGGCTTCGGCAGGACGCGGACGTTTCGCCGCGCCGTTGCAGCGCTACCGGTCGCCGCCGCCGATGTGAGCCTGACCGGCCACCGCGTGCCCTGGTTCCAGGAGTGGATCACCCACGGCCCCGACGATCCGTACTGGAAGGACACCGACCACCGAAGCAATGTCGAACGCATGCCCCCGGTCGTGCACCTTCAGGGTGGCTGGTACGACTTCTTCCTGCCGGGGATGCTCGAAGACCACGAGGCACTGCTCGCCGCCGGTCGGCGGGTTCGGCTGCTGGTCGGGCCTTGGACCCACGGCCGCGGCCTCTACACCCGGGCAGGGATGCGTGACGCGCTCGCAGCGCTGGATGCCGCCCTTGGCGACGGCGTGTTTCCGGACGGAGTGCGTGTCTTCGTCACCGGCGCCGAGCGCTGGATCGATCTGCCGGGTTGGCCCCCGCCAGCCGATTCGACTGCGTGGTACCTGCATCCCGGGGGCAGGCTCGAGGTCCACCCCGCCGGGGCAGGGCTACCGAGCCGGTTCCGTTACGCCCCGTCCGACCCCACACCGTCGGTGGCCGGCACCATCGTCGGGTTTGGCGCTGGCCGTGCCGACAACCGCAGGCTCGAGTCCCGCGACGATGTGCTCACCTTCACCAGCGACGCGTTGCACGACGAGGTCGAGGCGATCGGACCGGTTCGAGTGACCGTGCATCTCAGCGCCTCCCGGCCGAACGTGGACGTGTACGCGCGCCTCTGCGACGTCACCCCGAAGGGACGCTCGGTCAATCTTTGCGATGGCGTCATTCGGCTGAGCGACGCTCCCCAGACCACGACACGCGCCGTTGAGGTGCAGCTCTGGCCAGTTGCCCATCGGTTCCGGCGAGGGCACCGCATCCGGTTGCAGGTCTCCGGCGGAGCCCATCCCCGCTTCGGGCGCAATCCCGGATCCGGCGAACCACTCGCCACGGCCACCACGCTGCTGGCGAGCGGACGAAACATCTTCCACGACGCCGATCACCCGTCTGCGCTGTGGCTGCCGATTCGCACATAGACCTGGCGCGCGCACCCCAGCGAACGCGGATTGCGGCGGAGCACGAGCTACAGCGCGGCTACGTGCAGAGCCCGCCCGGGCATGCGTCCGCCCCGAACACCGCGAAAGCGCGCACCGCCACCCTCGACACGGCGTCACGAGTCCCGCACTCCCCCAACCCGACGCCAAATCCATCGCCAGACAGGGCACTCCGCGTCAGATTCCCCCGGCTGTTCGCCCCATCGGCCAGGTCGGCCATCGGGCGGGATAGTAGTGTGCCCTCACGATGACAAGACAACCAACGACGCTCGGCGCTTTCTCCGTGAGCCTGGCCGTGAAAGATCTGAATGCCTCGCGGATCTTCTACGAGAAGCTCGGCTTCGAGGCCGTGGGCGGCGATCCCGCCCAGAACTGGCTGATCCTACGTAACGGGACAGCCACGATCGGCCTGTTCCAAGGCATGTTCGATCGCAACATCCTGACCTTCAACCCGGGCTGGGACGACAAAGCGCAGGCGGTCAAGGAGTTCACCGACGTACGAGAGCACCAGCGCCGTCTCAAGGCGCAGGGCCTTCAGTTCCAGGCCGAGGCCGATGAGACGAGCAAAGGGCCGGCGAGCTTCATCGTCGTCGATCCCGACGGCAATCCGGTTCTGCTCGATCAGCACGTCGACTGACGCGGGATCGTAACGAAGCGGTGACTCGAGGACGGGCAGGTCATCGCCTGCAGCGTTGGCACCGGCTGAGGCACCGGCCGCCGCAGGGGAGGTGTAGAGGAAGGGCCAGAAAGGCGAATAACCGAGGCCCCGGGGGGTACTTCGCCTGATCGCGTGCCAGGCGAATCGGCATAGGGGGCTGAAGGTTTAGCCCTTCAGCTCCCCTGCCACACCACCGGACATGCGGGTCCGCATCCGGCGGTTCGGTTGGTTGAGGTTATGCGGCAAGCCGCGGCAATCCGTGCTTGT